>NZ_JBYCZL010000009.1:0-204711 GCF_057586215.1 Roseomonas sp. SRI_022 | reverse complement strand
CTATGCCCCTCAGCGGAACCGGTCAACCCCCCCTCCGCCACGAAAGATACCATTCTGCGAATTTCGGCACGCCGCGCTCGATCGACGTGCGTGGCTCATAGCCGCAGACCGCCCGGATGGCCTCGATATCGGCGAAGGTTTCCTCGACATCCGTCGGCGGCCGCGGCGTATCCACCACCACCGCGCGGCGGCCGAGCGCTTCCTCGAGCACCGCCACGAACCGCCGGACCTCCACACTGCGGTGGTTGCCGATGTTCAGAAGCCGCGGCGTCGCCCCCGGTGCCGGGCGATCCAGGCAGCCCACCACGCCGGCCACGATGTCCTCGACGAAGGTGAAGTCGCGTTTCAGCCGCCCGCCGTCGTACAGCGTGATCGGCCGCCCCCCGAGAATCGCCTCGGCGAACATCCATGGCGCCATGTCCGGCCGCCCCCAGGGCCCGTAGACCGTGAAAAACCGCAAGCCGGTCTGCGGCAGGCCGAACAGGTGGGCGTAGGATTCGCTGATGAGCTCCCCGGACCGCTTGGTCGCGGCATAGAGCGACACCGGATGGTCCACCCGATCCGTCTCGGCGAAGGGAAGGCTCCGATTCCCCCCATAGACCGAGGAGGACGAGGCATAGACCAGATGCTCAAGCCGCTTCAGGCGCCGGGCCAGTTCCAGCACCACCAGATGCCCCATCACATTGGCCTGGACGTAGGCATAGGGGTCCACCAGGGAATGCCGCACCCCCGGCTGAGCCGCGAGATGAACGATTCGCGTCACCTCGGCATGGCTCTCGGCGAGGCCCAGCATCGCCTCGCGATCCGACACATCGGCCTCGAGGAACCGGAAACCCGCCCGAGATTCGAGCCGCCCCAGCCGCGCCCTCTTCAGACCGACATCGTAATAGGCGTTGAGGCTGTCGACGCCGACCACCTGGTCTCCGCGGGCCAGTAACGCCTCGGCCACATGCATGCCGATGAAGCCGGCCGCGCCGGTCAGCAGGACGGTCATGCGCGCACCAGCCGGTCCTCGAGCAGGGTCATCACCGCATGTCCCAACGCGATATGCGCCTCCTGGATGCGGGCCGTCACGTCGCTTGGAACCACCAGGGCATGGTCGCATACGGCCCGCGCCGGCCCGCCATCGCCGCCGAGCAGCCCGACCGTGACGATGCCCATGTCGCGCGCCGTCTCCAGCGCGCGCAACACATTGGGCGACTTTCCGCTGGTGGTGATGCCGAACAGCACGTCCCCGGCGCGCCCGAGGCCGGAGAGCGGACGTGCAAAGACCTCCTCGAAGCCGTAGTCGTTGCCGCCCGCCGTCAGCGCCGTCGGATCGAGCGTCAGGGCGATGGCCGGCCAGGATGGCCGCTCGACGGCTGAGCGAAGGCGAATCAGCAATTCCGTCGCCAGATGCTGCGCATCGGCCGCGCTGCCACCATTGCCGCAGAAGAACAGCCGCCCCCCCCCGCGGATCGCCGTTTCGCAGGCATCCACCACGGCGATCACCTCGCCTGCGCTCTCGGCGGCGAGCCGGCGCCGCAGCACGGCGCCCTCCTCCATCATCGCCGCGAAATGCGCGGCCTCCTCCATCTCAGCTATCCGCCGTGATGCCGTTGGCACGGATCACACGCCCCCATTTCTCGATCTCCGTTGCGAGGAAGCGGCCGCAGACCTCGGGGGAGGAGGCCTGCACGTCGCATCCCTGCTCCTCGATCTTCGCTTTCACATCCGGATCGGTGATCGCGCGGGTCAGCGCTTCATGCATGCGGCGGATGATCGGCTCGGGCGTGCCGGCGCGGCCGAGGAAGGCCCACCAGGTCGGCGCCTCGAAATCCCCATAGCCCTGCTGCGCGAAAGATCGCACCCCGGGCACGTGCCGCGTCTCCCCGCGTGTCGTCACGGCAAGCGGCCGCAGCGCGCCGCTGCGGATGTGCTGGCTGATGATGACGACGTTCGACATGAAGAGCGGAACATTCCCGGCAAGCGCATCCTGCACGGCGGGCCCACCGCCGCGATAGGGCACATGGGTCAGTTCGATCCCGGCCTGGCTGGCCAGCAAGGTGGTCGAGACATGCGCGAGGCCGCCGGCGCCCGAGGTCGCATACCCGATCGAATCGGGCGCCCGCTTCGCGGCATCCACCACATCCTGGAAGGTCCGGTAGGGCGTGTCCTTGTGCGTCACCAGGGCGAGCGGCCCTGTCGCAACCAGGCTGACGGGCGCGAAGGCCTCCGTGGCGCGATAGGGCAGGCGCATCACGGTCTGGTTGGTCGCCTCATTGTCGTAGGCGAGCATCCAGGTGTAGCCGTCGGGCTGCGCGCGGGACATTTCGGTGCCGCCAATCGACCCTGACGCCCCGCCGCGATTGTCGATCACGACGGGCTTGCCGAGCCCCTCGGCCAGCTTGGCCTGGAACAGCCGGGCGATGGTGTCCACCGACCCACCAGGCGGAAAGGGCACGATCACGCGAACCGGCCGCTCCGGCCATGCGCCCTGGGCACCCGCGACTCGCGGCGCAGCAAGGCCTGCCGCTGCCAGGGTCAACACCGCGCGACGATCCATCAGACAGCCTCCCAGCCTTTTTCGCCCCACTCAGGGCGTCACCGGGCAGATGGCATGACAGCCTGATCCGCTCAAGCCTGGGTTACCGCCGCTTCGGCGAAGCCGGCGCGGATCGCCTCTGCGAGGGTCTCGACCACGGGGCCGCCTGCATCGCCCGTCACCAATATGATGGAGAAATCGGGCAGCGGCGGCATGGCGTCCTCCGGCCCCAGGAACCGCAACCCGGGTGGCAGTGGACCCGGCAACCCGACGGTGACCGCGAGGCCCGCCAGCGTCGGCGCGAGCGTCCCGGCCTGCGAGGTACTCTTATAGGCAACGCGCCAGGGCATGCCGGCCGCATCAAGGGCGCGCACCGCGGCGCGGTGCCAGACGCAGTTCGGCTGCGCGGTGGCGAGCGGCAGAGGCGAGCGCCGATGGGTGGCGTGGCCGGTTGAACCGATCCAGCGCAGCCCGGCCTGCCAGAGCGGCTGCCCGACCATGCCGGGGCGTTCATTGCCGCCCGACAGCAGGGTCAGGTCGATCTCGTCACGCAGGAGCCGGTCCACCAATTCGTTCGACGGCGCGCAGGTGACCTCCACCTCCACGGCGGGATGCACCTCGGCAAACCGCGCGAGAATCCCCGGCAGCCAGCGCAACGCATAGTCATCCGGCGTGCCGAGCCGCACCGTCCCCGAGACCGGCGGGGCGCGGAAGGTCGCGATGATCTCGTCATGCATAGCGAGCAGCCGCCGCGCGCGTTCCAGCAGCCAGGCGCCATGCGGCGTGGTCTCGACGCCACGTGGTCCGCGCAGCAGCAGCGATTGCCCGAGCGTCTCCTCGAGCCGGCGGATCTGCATAGACACCGCCGATTGGGTGCGGCCTACGGCATTGGCCGCACGGGTGAAGGACCCGCCCTCGGCGATCAGCACGAAGGCGCGGAGCAGGTCGGGATCGATGCCCGGGGGAATGGCCAGCATGACGGTGCCCTCCGGCCGCATGGATCAACGATATTGATGTTAAACGTCAAGCGATTTCGTTTTCCTGATGCCCCCTCCACCCCCATCTTCCGGGCAGGCGCTTTCAGGAGGACGCCACATGGCGATCAGCACCCTTCCCGTTTCCCACACCCTCCGGGCCGGAGCCGCGCGCGGCACCACCTGGCTCGGCTGGCTGAACCGCATCCTCCAGGCCGTCGAAAGCCGTCGTCACCTGGCAGAGATGGACCGCCGCATGCTGGCCGATATCGGGCTCAGCCGGGCCGAGGCACTGGAAGAAGCTGCCCGGGCGCCGTGGGATCTGACGCCCAGGCGGCGCTGATACCGGGTCAGCGGGTCGTTTCGGGCTGGCGCTCCAGCTCCGCGACCCGCGCCCGAAGCGCGGCGAGTTCCGCCCGCATCGCCGCGAGTTGTTCCCCCACAGGATCGTCCTCGGGATCGGTCAGCCCGTAGCCGACCATCGGGTCGGCACAGGGCGAACCCGCCGGCGGTCGCGCCGGGATGCCCACCACGGTGCAGCGCGCGGCCACATCCTTCGTCACCACGGCATTGGCCCCAATGCGCGCCCCGTCGCCGATCAGGATCGGCCCGAGCACCTGGGCCCCCGCCCCGATCGCCACGCCGTTGCCGATCGTCGGGTGCCGCTTGCCGGGGCTGCCCGACAGCCCGCCCAGCGTGACACCGTGGTAGATCAGCACGTCATCGCCGATCTCCGCCGTTTCCCCGATCACCACGCCCATGCCGTGGTCGATGAAGAACCGCTTGCCGATCTGCGCACCGGGATGGATCTCGATCCCGGTCAGGAAGCGGCCGATATGGGAGACAACGCGCGCCAGGCCCCGCAGCTTCATGCGCCACAGCCAATGCGCCATGCGGTGCCAGACCACGGCATGCAGCCCGGCATAACAAAGGATCGCCTCCGGCCAGGACGGGCGGGCGGGGTCGCGGCTGCGGATGGCGCGGGCGAGTTCGATCACTTCCATGGATGCCCCCGAAGGCTGCGCGCGCAGGGCAGGTGTGGCGGCTGCGCACGGAACACAAGGCAATGCGGGCGGCGACATGACCGCCCGCGTCAGGCGAGCCAGGGCGGCACGGGCAGGCCCTTGCCGCGCAGGAATTCCGGATTGAACAGCTTGGACTGGTACCGGGCGCCACCATCGCACAACAGCGTGACCACCCGGTGCCCCGGCCCGAGCGCCTTCGCCACCCTGATCGCCGCCGCGACATTGATGCCGGTCGAACCGCCGACCGACAGTCCTTCATGGATCTGCAGGTCGAAGATCTGCTCCAGCGCGTCCTCGTCCGTCACCTGCACGGCGTCGTCGATCAATGCGCGGTCGGGTTCGAGATTGCCGGGCACGCGGGCGGCCTGGCCGATGCCCTCGGTGATCGAATTCCCTTCCGGCTTCAGCGTGCCGGTCTTCACCCAGGAATAAAGCGAGCTGCCCATCGGGTCGGCGAGCACGATGCGCACGCCAGGCTTGCGCGCCTTCAGCGCCCGCGCCACGCCAGCGAGTGACCCGCCGGTGCCACAGGAACAGGTGAAGGCGTCCACGCGGCCATCCGTCTGGGTCCAGATCTCGGGGCCGGTCGTCGCCTCATGCGCCGCGCGGTTCGCCGTGTTGTCGAACTGGTTGGCGTGGACCGCGCCCATCTCCTCCGCCAAGCGGCGGCTGAAATGGACGTAGTTGCCGGGGTCGGCATAGGGCTTGGCCGGCACCAAGCGCAGATCGGCGCCGATCATGCGCAGGAAGTCGATCTTCTCCCGGCTCTGCGTCTCGGGAATGACGATCACGCTGCGATAGCCGCGGGCATTCGCGACCAGGGTGATGCCGATGCCGGTATTGCCCGCCGTGCCTTCCACAATAGTGCCCGGCTTGCCGGGCACGAGCAGGCCGCGCCGTTCCGCATCAAGGATGATGCCGAGTCCCGCGCGGTCCTTCACCGATCCGCCGGGATTCATGAATTCCGCCTTGCCGAGGATCTCGCAGCCCGTCGCCTCGCTGGCGCGGCGCAGGCGGATCAGCGGCGTGTTGCCGACCGCACCCTCGAAGCCGTCCACGATGCCACTGGCGGGGGGCGGGACTGCATCCATGATGAGGCGTTCCTTGCTCGTATGAGGAATGATGGTCGGGTGCCTCGGACAACCCGACAAGGGGCAAGAAACCGTTTCTCCTGAATGACTTGCCGGCAGAAATCCTTGGCCTGTGCGGTGCTTTCTGGGCGAAAGCCTCCACGGTCCTTGACCTCCGGAGCATCGATATTAGAACATAAAGCGAACATCAGCGGCCTTCCCCCTGGCCATGTCCGCCTCCCCGACCCACGCCCCGCTCGATCGTCCCGCCCTGATCTCCGCGTTGCGTGCCCGCATCGCGCGAATGGAGCGTGCCGGCGCGGCCGAGGCCTTGGCGGCGCGGGGGGAGGATGCCGTCTCCCTCGCCCCGGCCATCGACGCCGCGCTGCCCTGGGGTGGCCTGCCGCGCGCCGCGCTGCATGAGATCCTGGCGGCCGAACCCGGTGCGGCCGCCGGTTTTGCGGCCATGCTGCTGGCGCGCGCCGGTGGCACCGTGCTGTGGATCGCGCCCGAACCGGATGCCTGGCCGCCGGGCCTCGCCCGTTTCGGCCTATCCCCTGCCCGGCTCGTGCTGGTGCGTGCCCCGCGCGGGCAGGATGCGCTCTGGGCCATGGAGGAGACGCTGCGCTGCCCGGCCGTTGGCGCTGCGCTGTTGGTGACCGGCGAGCTCGACCTGACCGCCGCTCGGCGATTGCAACTCGCCGCCGAGGCCGGGGGCGTGCTGGGCCTGCTGCTGCGTTCGGGCGAGGACGGCGCCGCCCCAACCGCCGCCCTGACCCGCTGGCGGGTCGGTGCCGCGCCGACCGAAAGCCAGAGCCAGCATGAAATCGGCGACCCGGCCTGGAGCCTGGATCTGCTGCGCTGCCGGGGTGGGCGGGGCGGCGCCTGGCGCGCCATCTGGCATGAGGGAAAAGCCAGCCTGGTCACGGAAGACGGTGCCGCGCGCAGTGCCCCGGCCCGGAGGCGGGCATGAGACGGCGCTGCTGCCGCCCGCCCCGCATGACGATGCCGCCGGGTGACATGCCGACTTCCGATTCACTGATCGCGGGGTCCGGGGAGGCCGTTGCCTCCCCGGCGGGGGTCGAGGGGGCGGCGCCCCCTGGCGTCACTCCCCGCCGCATCCTCGCCCTCCTGCTCCCTCGCCTGCCCGTCGAACGCCTGCGTCTTCACGGCCCCGCCGCTGTCTGGGCACAGCGCGGGTCGCGACGCCTGCTGGTGTCGGTGAATGCCGAAGCCGAGGCCGCTGGTCTGCAAAAGAACCAAGCGGTCGCGGATGCACAGGCGATCCTGCCAGGGACGACCCTGGTGCCGGAGGATCCCGCCGAGGATGCCATGGCACTGGAACGGCTGGCGCTCTGGGCGCTGCGCTTCACGCCACTGGTCGGGCTGGAAGGCGGGAATGCGCTGGTACTCGACATCACGGGCGTGGAGCACCTGTTCGGCGGCGAGGCGGCCCTGCGGCAGGAGGTGTTGGACCGACTGGCACGCATGGGCCTGTGGGCCATTGGCGCGGTGGCGGGCACGGCCGGAACGGCGATGGCGCTGGTCCGCGCCGGTTGGGAAGGCCTGGTGCCGCCGGGCCGGGAGGAAGCCGCTGTTGCGCCGCTGTCTTTGGCGGCCCTCAACCTGGAGACGGCGATGATCAGCGCCCTGCAGAGCATTGGTCTGCGGGATGTCCGCACTGTGGCGGCGCAACCGCGAGCGGGGTTGGCGCGGCGGTTCGGTGCTGGGCTGGCGCGGGCGCTGGACCAGGCGCTGGGGCGTGCCACGCGCCCGATCACACCGATCCGCCCCCCACCGGAGATGGCCGTGGCGCAGGACTTCGCCGATCCGGTGGTGACGCGGGAGGGAATCGAGGCCGCGCTGATCGGCCTGTTGGATGAGTTGTGCCGTACGTTGCGTGAGGCCGGACGCGGCGCGCGACGGATGCTGTTGCGCGCGCACCGCGTGGATGGCGACGTGCAGGAGATCGCAATCGGCACGGGCCTCGCGACGCGCGACCCCAGGCACCTCGCGCGCCTGTTCCACGCGAAACTGGAACGCTTGGCACCGGAGTGTGGCTTCGAGCGGATCGCGCTGGAAGCCCCAGGCACGGACCCGCTGACCGGAATGCAGGAGGGGCTGGGCACGGCGGGACGCGCGGCGCGGCAGGAAGAACTGGCGCAACTGCTCGACCGGCTGTCGCAGCGCCTGCCGGTTTGGCGCTTGGCGCCGCGGGCAAGTCAATGGCCGGAAAGGGCCATGGTGCGAGTGAACGCGTTCGAGGCAGTGGAGGTACCGGAAGGCTGGGCGCCGCGACCATGGCCCGTGCGGCTACTGCGGCGGCCGCCTATCCTGCAGGTGATGGCGCAGGTGCCGGATGGCCCACCTTTCCGCCTTCGATTCGGCCGCATCTGGCATCGCGTGCTGCGCGCCGAGGAGGCCGAGCCGATCGAACCGGAGTGGTGGCGAGACAGGTCGGATCGCCTACCGCGTAACTATTATCCAGTGGAGTTGGACTCAGGTGCGCGGCTCTGGGTCTGCCGCGCCGGGCCGATGGGTCCTGAAGCGCGCTGGGTGCTGCATGGGCATCTGCCATGACCCTCTTCGCCGAACTGGGTGCATTGACGAATTTCACCTTCCTGGAAGGGGCCTCGCATCCGCACGAACTGGTCATGACCGCGAAGACGCTCGGACATGCGGCGATCGGTGTGGCGGACCGCAATTCCTTCGCCGGAGTGGTACGGGCGCATGTCACGGCAAAAGAACACGAGTTGCGCTTTGTGCCTGGTGTGCGGCTCTGCCTGACGGATGGCTGCGAATACCTGGCCTGGCCGACCGACCGCATCGCCTGGGGGCAGTTGACGCGACTGCTTTCGGAAGGGCGGATGGCCGCCCCGAAGGGCGAATGCCGCATCGGCCGGGAGGCGCTGATCGCGCATGCGCAGGGTAGCGTCATGGCAAGAATCGCGCCGGAGGATATCGGCACGGATTTCGCGGCCCGGCTGCGGGCCGATGCGGCGGTATTGCAGCCACATCTCGCCCTGCCGCTATTCTGTGCAGCGCCACGCCATTATCGCGGCGATGATCGCAAGCGTCGGGACAGGCTGGCACCGCTTGGCATTCCGCTGCTGGCAGCCGGCGGCGTGCGCTTCCATGTGTCAGCGCGGCGACGGCTCGCCGACGTTCTGACAGCAATCCGCCTACGGACCACGGTCGATGCGATCGGCTTCGCAGCAGAGGCGAATGCCGAAGCACGCCTGAAGCCTCCGGCGGAAATGCTGCGGCTATTCCAGGGACATGAAGAAGCGGTGACGAACACGCAGCGCGTGATCGAGGCCTGCCACTTCAGCCTCCACCAGTTACGCTACGAGTATCCGAAGGAAGTGCTCGACCCTGGCCGCACGGCGCAGGAAACGCTGGAAGCACGCATCGAGGAAGCACTGGCCAAACGTTGGCCGGAGGGCCCCTCGAAGAAGCTGCGCGGCCTGCTCGATGAGGAACTCGCGCTGATCGCGACACTTGGCTACGCACCCTACTTCCTGACGGTGCACGAGATCATCCGCTTTGCGGAGAGCGAGGAGATTCTTTTCCAGGGCCGCGGATCGGCCGCGAATTCGGCGGTCTGCTACGTGCTGGGCATCACTTCGGCGGACGTGGATGCCCATGACCTGCTCTTCGCCCGCTTCCTCTCGACCGCGCGCAACGAGCCACCCGACATCGACGTGGATTTCGAGCATGAACGCCGCGAGGAGGTGATCCAGCACATCTACGAACGCTATGGTCGCAAGCGTGCCGCGCTCTGCGCGACCCTCGCCTGTTACCGACCACGCAGCGCGATACGGGAAGTCGGCAAGGCGCTCGGCCTGACCGAAGACGTCACCGCCGGACTCGCCAAATCCGTCTGGGCGCCGCACGGGGATCGCGACATGGCGGACGTCGCAACCGAACAGGGACTGGACCCTACGGGTGACCCGCGCCTCGCCATGGCGCTCGAACTCGCGCAGGAGATCCAGGGCTTCCCACGCCACCTTTCCACCCATGTCGGCGGCTTCGTCATCACCGAGGGTCCGCTGGTTGAACTCGCCGTCGTGTCCAATGCAGCGATGGAAGACCGCACCACCCTCGAATGGGACAAGGATGACGTCGAGGCGCTCGGCATCCTGAAGGTGGATGTGCTCGGCCTTGGCATGCTCACCTGCCTGCGGCGCGGCTTCGAGCTGATCGAGAAGCATCACGGCAAGCGCATCGCACTACGCGACCTGAAGCCGACCGATCCGTGCGTCTACGACATGCTGCGCCAGGCCGACGCGATCGGTGTCTTCCAGGTGGAAAGCCGCGCGCAGATGAACATGCTGCCGCGTCTGAAGCCCCGGAAGTTCTACGACTTGGTGGTCGAGGTGGCGATCGTCCGGCCAGGGCCGATCCAGGGTGACATGGTGCATCCCTATCTACGGCGACGGGATGGGCTGGAGAAACCCGATATTCCGGGACCGCAAGGCGGCGATCCGGACGAGTTGAAAGTCATCCTGGAACACACCTACGGCGTGCCGCTGTTCCAGGAACAAGCGATGAAGATCGCCATCACCGCGGCAGGCTTCTCCCCGAGTGAGGCCGATGCGCTGCGTCGCTCCATGGCCAGCTTCCGCAACCAGGGGACCGTCGGCGGTTTCGCGGGGAAATTCATCGAAGGCATGGTCGGCCGCGGCTACCAGCGGGATTTCGCAGAACGCTGCTTCAATCAGATCAAAGGTTTCGGTGATTACGGCTTCCCTGAAAGCCACGCCGTGTCCTTCGCTCTGCTCGTCTATGCCAGCGCCTGGGTGAAATGCCACCACCCCGCAGTCTTCACCTGTGCCCTGCTCAACAGCCAACCCATGGGATTCTACGCCCCGGCGCAACTCGTGCGGGATGCTCGGAACCATGGCGTGCAGGTCAGGCCGGTCGACGCCAACCACAGTGACTGGGACTGCACGCTGGAAGCTGCGCCGGACAGCACGGATGGTCTGGCGCTGCGGCTCGGCCTGCGGATGGTCACGGGGCTGTCGGGGGATGCCGGCGCGCGCATCGCTGAGGAGCGCGCAGCCGCCGGGCCCTTCGCCTCGATCGCCGATCTGGCGCGCCGCGCATCCCTGGACCGCCATGCACTCGAAGCCTTGGCCAAGGCGGATGCCTTCCGCGGCCTTGGTCGCGACCGCCGCGCCGCCTTGTGGGACGCGGCGGCGCTGACTGCCTCCGCCCCGCCCCTCGCCGCGCATGAGGGCGCCGAGGTCGCACCCCGCCTGCCGCGCGCGACGGCCGGCGAACAGACTGTGCTCGATTATGCCGGCACGGGACTGACGCTGCGCGCCCACCCTATGAAGCTGCTGCGGCCGCAGTTGGATGCGCTTGGCCTGGCAGACACGCGCAGACTGGCCGCCGCACAGCAAGGGCGCCGGCTGCGCGTCCCCGGCCTGGTGCTGGTGCGGCAACGCCCCGGCAGTGCCAATGGCGTGGTGTTCTTCACCATCGAGGACGAGCACGGCATCGCCAACCTGATCATGTATCCCGACACAGCGGAACGCTTCCGCGCTGCGGTCGTCGCCGCCAAGCTCGTGATCGCGGAAGGAACGGTGGAGCGGCTCGAAACGGAAAACGTGCCGGTCATCCATCTGCTGATCCGCAGCATCAGCGACCGGACGGACCTGCTGGCGACGCTGCACCACCTGGACGATGCCCGATGGGAGAACGCCATGGCCCGGGCCGATGAGGTCCGGCATCCGGATTACCGCCGTGACACCCCGCCCCGGCTGCGTCTGCCGCCCAGCCGGGATTTCCACTGACGACGAAGTTATTGCGAATCATTCGCAACATCGCTAGCCTTGCGGAACGCAACGAGAGGATTCTGCATGGCGATCAGCGGACTCCCGGACTGGCCCTGGGCCGGGACCATGGCGGACGACCTGCCAGCGCAGGAAAAGCTGTTGCTGGACGCGGTCCGCGCCTGGCATGGCGCTGCCCGTGCCGGCCGGCCGCCGCTTCCCGCCGCCGCGATGATCCTTGCCACCGAGGATGCCGGACCGGCCGCCCCCCCACTCGACGCCCTCCTGCGCGCCGCGCCAATCCAGGCGGGCTGCCCGCTCTGCCAGAGGGTGGCGCCGCAGGAAGCCGCATTGCTACTTGCCTGCGCCCTCGCGCAGCGCGGTGCGCGCAGCGAGGCGCTGGCCGCCCTGCTTCGCCTGCTGCCGCTGCAGGCGGCCTATGCCGCCATGCCGGCGGCGATCCATCTCGGCTGTGCTTTTCGCCGGTCAGGACTGCTGCTGCGCCATCCGATCAGGGAAGCGATGCGTCCCCGTCCAGCGGCGCGAGGGTGACGATCCCCATCCCTTTCTCGACACTGTCGCCCGCCGCGCAGCCGACAGGGGCGACGATGCCATCCGCCGGTGCGGCGATGCGCGACTCCGTCTTCATCGCCTCAGGGATCGCAATGACCTGACCGTGCGAGACGCGGTGGCCGACATCGACCAGCGCCCGCACACGCGCCCCGGGAGCGGTGCCGACAGCCGGCCCTCCGCAGCGGCTTGCTCGCCAAGCGGCGCGTAGAGGTCGACCTGGTCCTCTCCGGCGAAGGTGAGGCTGACGACGCCATCATTCAGCGTGAAAGGCACCAAGCGCAGCATGCCGCGCACCATCCGTCAGCCGGCCGAGCAACCCGCGCATCGTCGCCGCATTCGCCCGGACCGCCTCCGAGCGCGGATCGATGGAGGAAGCGGGAACGCGAGTCACGCCGTCTCCTTGAACAATTCGCGCCCGATCAGCATGCGGCGGATCTCGCTGGTGCCCGCACCGATCTCGTACAGCTTCGCGTCCCGCAGCAACCGCCCCGTCGCATTGTCATTGATGTAGCCATTGCCGCCGAGGATCTGGATGGCATCCAGCGACGCCTTGGTTGCTGCTTCCGCCGCGAACAGGATCGCACCGGCGGCATCCTTGCGCGTGGTGCGCCCTTGGTCGCACGCGCGTGCCACGGCGTAGACATAGGCGCGACACGCGCTGAGCTGCGTGTACATGTCGGCGAGCTTCGCCTGGATCAGTTGGAATTCGCCGATCGCCTGCCCGAACTGCTTGCGTTCGTGGACATAGGGCACCACCAGGTCGAGGCATGCCTGCATGATCCCGAGCGGCCCTGCCGCCAGCACCGCGCGTTCGTAGTCGAGACCCGACATCAGCACCCGCACCCCGCCGCCGACCTCGCCGAGGACATTCTCCGCCGGCACCTCGCAATCCTCGAAGACGAGTTCCGAGGTCGGCGAGCCGCGCATGCCGAGCTTGTCGAGCTTCTGCGCCGGCCGGAATCCCTTGAAGTCGCGCTCGACGATGAAGGCGGTGATGCCCTTGGGTCCCGCCGCCGGATCAGTCTTGGCGTAAACGACCATGGTTTCGGCATAGTGCGCGTTGGTGATCCACATCTTGGTGCCGTTCAGCACGTAGCGGTCGCCGCGCTTGTCGGCGCGCAGCCGCATCGAAACGACATCGCTGCCCGCGCCGGGTTCGCTCATGGCCAGCGCGCCAAGGTGCTCGCCGGAGATCAGCTTCGGCAGATAGCGCCGCTTCTGCTCATCGCTACCATTGCGGCGGATCTGGTTGACGCAGAGGTTCGAATGCGCGCCGTAGGACAGGCCCACGGAGGCCGAAGCGCGGCTCACTTCCTCCATCGCGACGCAATGGGCGACATAGCCCATGTTCGCACCGCCATACTCTTCCTCGACCGTGATGCCATGCAGGCCGAGCGCGCCCATCTCCGGCCAGAGATGGCGCGGAAACTCGTCGGTCCGATCGATCTCGGCGGCGATCGGCGCGATGCGCTCGGCGGCGAAGGAGCGGACGCTGTCGCGCAGCATGTCCACCTCATCGCCGAGGTTGAAATCGAGGGTCGGGATCTGGTTCGCGGGCATTCGGTCACCTCGCCGTCAAGAATTGGGCGTGTTCAGGCCACTGCCAAGCATTTGCCGCAAGGTCACGCGCATCACCTTCCCGGTCGCGGTCAAAGGCAGGCTTTCGGCGAAGATGACCCGCCGGGGGTAGAGATGCGCGGCAAGGCGCGCCCGGACGAAGCTCTGGAGCTCATCCGCCAGCACTGGGTTGGGATCAATGCCAGGTCGCGGCACGACCACCGCTGTCACGGCCTCGGTGCGGATCACGTCAGGCAGCCCGATCACCGCCGCCATCGCCACGGATGGGTGCCGAAGCAGACAATCCTCGATCTCTCCTGGGCCGATCCGATAGCCCGATGAGGTAATGACGTCATCGGCGCGTCCGATGAAGCGGAAACAGCCATCCTCCTCCTGCACGCCGGCATCGCCGGTCAGCAGCCAGTCGCCGTTGAACTTCGCCGCCGTCGCCTCCGGGTTGTTCCAATAGCCGAGAAACATCACCGGATCGGGGCGGCGCACGGCGATCATGCCCGGTTCGCCCGGCTGCCGCGGCAAGCCCTCAGCATCGAGGATCGCTACCTCATGCCCCGGCACAGCGCGGCCCATCAGTCCCGGACGGACCGGCATCAAACCCGCGCAATTGGCGATGACCAGGTTGCATTCCGTCTGGCCGTAGAACTCATTGATCGTGATGCCGAAGGCGTTGCGCCCCCAGTCCAGCATCTCGGCACCCAGCGTCTCCCCACCGCTGCCGATGCTGCGGACGCGATGGCCGAAGCGCGCCGGTTCGCTGACCTGGCGCATCATGCGCAGCGCCGTCGGCGGCAGGAAGGCATTGCGGATCTCGTGTTCCGCCAGCAGTCGAAAGGCATGCTCGGGGTCGAACTTCGCCATCCGATGCGAGACCACGGAAACGCCGTGATAAAGCGAGGGCAGAAGCACATCGAGCAGGCCGCCGATCCAGGCCCAGTCCGCCGGCGTCCAGAACCGGTCTCCGGGACGTGGGAACAATTCCTGCGGCATCTCCACGCCCGGCAGGTGGCCGAGCAATACGCGATGGGCCAGCAATGCCCCCTTTGGTGCACCCGTGGTCCCCGAGGTGTAGATGATCAGCGCCGGATCATCGGCCGAGGTTTGCACGGGTGCGCCATCGCCGTGCGTACGCTGCATCTCCTCCCACAGTGACGATGCCCCGGGCCGCGCGCCGTCCGCGTTCAGGATCACCCGCAACTCGCCAAGATTGTCGCGGATACCGGAGAGCTTCGCGAGGCCGACATCGTCCGTGATCACGGCACGGGCGCCAGAATCCCGCAGCCGGAACTCCAGCGCATCGGGGCCGAAAAGCTGGAACAGCGGCACCGCGATCGCGCCGATCCGGTAGGCCGCGAGATGCGCAATCGCCGCCTCCGCGCCCTGCGGAAGAAGCACCGCGACGCGGTCGCCACGCTCGACGCCTTGTGCCTCCAGGACTGCCCCAAGCCGCGCCGAGGTCTCGCGCAGCGTGTCGAAGGTGATCCGTTCCGGCGCGGCGCCCGGTGTGACATTAGTCAGGGCGAGCCGGCCACTACCATCGGCCCATCGGTCGCAGCAGGCCTGCGCGACGTTGAAGCTCGGCGGGATGTCCCAGTGGAAGCGCGCGACGAGATCGTCGTAGCTCGCCGCATCCGGGAGCAGGGCCGTGTCTCTCACAGCCAGCGCTTCCGCCGCTTGTAGGATTTCAGGTTGCGGAAGGATTTCCGGTCGGCGCCATGGCCACCCAGGTAGAACTCCTTCACGTCCTCATTCTCCGCCAGGGCCGTTGCCTCGCCGTCCAGCACCACCTTGCCCTGCTCCATGATGTAGCCGTAGGAGGCGACGGACAGCGCCATCCGGGCATTCTGTTCCACGAGCAGGATCGTGATGCCGAGGTCGCGGTTGAGCCGCCGGATGATCCCGAAGACTTCCTTCACCAGGAGAGGGGACAGGCCCATCGAAGGCTCATCCATCAGGATCAGCCGCGGGCGCGCCATCAGCGCCCGCCCGATCGCCAGCATCTGCTGCTCCCCACCGGAGAGATAGCCCGCGAGCCCGGTCCGCTCGCGCAGCCGCGGGAAGTAGTCAAACACCATGTCGATGTCGCGCTTCACATCGGGGTCACTGCGAATGAAGGCGCCGAGGCGGAGATTCTCCACGCAGGTCATGTCCGCGATGATCCGGCGCCCCTCCATCACCTGGAAGATGCCGCGGCGCACGATGCGGTCGGGATCAGTGCCGTTGATGCGTTCGCCACCGAACAGGATGTCGCCGCGCGTGACCTCGCCTTCCTCGGTTCGCAGCAGACCCGAGATCGCCTTCAGTGTGGTCGACTTCCCCGCACCATTGGCGCCGAGCAGCGCGACGATCTGCCCCTTCGGGACGGAGAGCGACAGGCCGCGCAGCACGAGGATCACCTCGTTGTAGACCACCTCGATGTTCTTCACCTCGAGGAGAGACGGTGCGGAGGTCGCCCCCCGCACCTCCATCGCCGGCGCGCCCTGTCCGCTCATCACCAGCCGAGCCAGTCAGCGCGGCGCGGCAGGTCGATCGTCGCGACCGCCTGCAGGGCCATGGTGCCGGCCGCCATCAGTTCCTGCACCGACCCCTGCGACGTGTTCCCCGTCACAAGCGCGCGATAAAGCGCGACGCGCATCGTCCCGCGATGATCCGTTGCGGTGAAGTTCGATGGGGCACAGACGCCCTGGAATCCGTTCGGCACCCAGTTCTGCCGGGCGTAGAAGCCATCGCGGATCCGTTCGCCATTCACCTGGCCGCCATTGGCCGCGGCTGTCTCCATCGCCTCGACCATCAGCATGGCAGCGCAGGCGCCCGCCAGGTAGTGCACTGGACGGTAAGCATTGCCTGACGGATCGGAGGTGCGGCTGATGGCGCGGATCGTATCCATGCCCGGCCCGGTGCCGCCCCAGACGGCCTCCGTACGGACAGGGAAGACGACGCCGTTCGCCGCCGTACCGGCGGCCTTCATCGCATTCTCGTCCATGCCCCAGACATTGCCGAGGAACTGCACCTGGACGCCGACCGTCTGGCAGGCCCGCAGCACCGAGATGTTCGATCCCGCGGTATTGCCGAGATAGGCATAGTGCGCCCCCTGGTTCTTCAGCGTCAGGCATTGCGCCGTGTAGTCGCCCGGCGTCAGCGCGAACTGAATTGCCGGCAGCACTTCGAAGCCGAGCTCGCGGGCCAGGGCCTCACCGGCCTCCTTCGGGCTGTTCGGGTAGGGATGGTTGGCGCCCATGTGCACATAGCGCGGCCGGCCCTGCTGGCCCCGAGCACGCCAGTCATCCGCGGCCCATTGCAGCATGCCGCGCAGGGCATCCGAATAGGACGGGCCGTAGAAGAAATTGAACGGCGCGGCCTCCACCCCCTGTCGGCCCGAACGCCCGCCGGCATCGGTCAGCGCGGCTGAATACGACGCGGAGATGAAGGGAATGCGGTCGCGTGTGACGAAGCGGACCAGCGCCTCGGTGTCCGCGGTGCCCCATCCCTGGATCGCCACGACACGCTCGCGTTGCGCCCAGGACTGATACTGGCTGACGGCGCGCGGCGCCTGATAACCATAGTCGAAGCCTGAAACAGCGAGCCGGCGCCCGGCCACGCCGTTGCGGGTCTGGTTCACCCAGTTCAGCGTATCGCCGACGCCCTGCCCGTAGGGCACACCGACATCCGACGTCGCACCGGAATTGTCCATCAGGTGCCCGACCGGGATCGGCGCCTGGGCCAAGGCGGGGCCTGCGGCAATCAGCACGCCGGCAAGCAGGGGAAGCGAGAATCTCATCCGGTGGTTCCTCCTTGGATCATGCGGGCCGTTGGCCGGCCTCAATGCGAGAACGGGTAGAGTTTCCAATACGCCCTGATCATGCGCCAGCGATGCGCGAGCCCGTCCGGCTCAAAAATCAGGAACAGGATGATCGCCGCACCGATCGCCATCTCCCGCAGGAAGGAGATCGATGCGCCGAGGCGCAGGGCACGATCGATCGCGCCGCCGGCAAGCAGGTCCGCGCCGGACTGCACAACTTCCGGCAGCAGCACCATGAAGGCGGCGCCCATCATGCTGCCCATCACCGATCCCAGCCCGCCGATGATGATCATGGCGAGGAACTGGATCGAGTAGAGGATGTTGAAGGCCTCGACACTGACGAAGAGCAGGTAGTGCGCGTAGAGCGCCCCGGCGATGCCGGCATAGAAGGACGCGATGCCGAAGGACAGCGTGCGGTAATAGGCAAGATTGATGCCCATCATCTCGGCGGACAGGTAGTGATCCCGCACAGCGATCAGCGCCCGCCCGTCCCGCGTGCGCATCAGGTTCGCCGCAGCGACGAACATCACGACGACATGGGCTAGGACGATATAGAAGTAGGTCTCCTCCCGGTCGAAGCGCATTCCGAACAAGGCGTAGGGTTCGGTGACGCGCCCGGCCACGCCGCCGGAGAACCAGCGCGCGCGGGCGAAGAAGTCCTCGAGGATGAACTGCGCGGCCAGCGTCGCGATGGCGAGGTAGAGACCCTTCAGCCGCGCCGCGGGCGCGCCGAAGACCAGGCCCACCACGGCGGTCATCAGCCCCGCTCCCCAGATCGCCAGGGGCACCGGCACATGATGTTCCGCCAGCAGTGCCGAGGCGAAGGCGCCAAAGCCGAAGAAGGCGGCATGCCCGATCGAGATCTGGCCGGTGAACCCAACCAGGATATTCAGTCCCAGCGCGGCAATCGCGCTGTAGCCGATGGCGATCAGCAGCCCGAGTTCATACCGTCCGGCGACGAGCGGCGCTGCGCAGAGCACCGCAAGCCCCACCAGTATGGCAAAGCGAGCATTGCGCGCCGGGAAGATCGTGGTATCGGCGCGGTAGCTGCTGCGGAAATCCCCGGCCGGGGTCATGGTGGCCATGGCGCCGTCAGACCCGCTCGATATTGCGGGTGCCGAACAGGCCGTAGGGCTTGACCAGCAGGATCAGGATCAACGCGTAGAAGGGGGCAATTTGGTACATGTTCCCCCAGTTCAGCCATTGCGCATCGACGTATTGCGCGACGTTCTCGAGCACGCCGATGATCAGCCCGCCCAGCACCGCGCCGACGATGGAATCCAGCCCGCCCAGGATCACCGCGGGAAACACCTTGATGCCATAGAAGGACAGCGCCGAGGACACGCCGTTCACCACGCCCACCACCACCCCGGCGACAGCGGACACCACGGCCGAAATCGCCCAGGACATGGCGAAGACACGCGGGACGGAGACACCGAGCGACTGCGCCACCTGCTGGTCGAAAGCGGTCGCGCGCATGGCCAAGCCATGCTTCGAGTAGGTGAAGAACCACCAGAAGCCGAGCATGATCAGCGCCGAGACGCCGAGGCTTGCGAGATAAACCGACTGCACCTCGAGCCCCAGGACACGAACGCGTTCAACGGTGAAGATTGGCGGGAAGGGTTGGGCGAAGACGCCAAAGATCCATTTCATGAGCGCCTGGAAGAAGATCGACAGGCCGACCGTCGCCATGATGACGCTGATCACCGGCTCGCCGATCAGTGGCCGCAGCACGATCACCTGCAGCACGATGCCGAACATCGTCATGAAGGCGAGCGTGACCAGGAAGCCGGCCCATATCGGGAGTTGCCAATAGGTCAGCATCCACCAGCAGACCCAGGCGCCAACCAGCAGGAACTCGCCCTGGGCGAAGTTCACCACCTGCGACGCCTTGTAGATCAGCACGAAGGACATCGCGACGACGCCATACAACGCGCCGACGATCAGCCCGTTCAGCACCAATTGGAACAGCAGCGTCGTATCCATTCAGCCCCCCTCGGCCAAGGCGGACGCCGGCTCGCGCGCCGCCTCCATCCGCATGACCTGCAGCACGGTCCGGATCCGCTGCTTCGTGCCGTCCTGGAAGGCGATCGTCGTATCCACGGGAATCGCATCGGTGCCGTCGTAGATCGCCCCGATGATCTCGCCGTATTTCTGGTTTATGACGCCGCGGCGCACCTTGCGCGTGCGCGTCAACTCCTCGTCATCCGCGTCCAGTTCCTTGTAGAGCAGGATGAAGTTACGGATGCGCTGCGCCGGCGGTAGCGAAGCGTTCACCTTCGCCACCTCCTCGCGGATCT
The DNA here is from genome assembly GCF_057586215.1 of Roseomonas sp. SRI_022. Taxonomy (NCBI): domain Bacteria; kingdom Pseudomonadati; phylum Pseudomonadota; class Alphaproteobacteria; order Acetobacterales; family Roseomonadaceae; genus Roseomonas; species Roseomonas sp. SRI_022. Next base: position 185,094 of record NZ_JBYCZL010000009.1, on the reverse strand, counting down.
TGCCCAGAACCTCGGGCCGCGCAGACAGGTCGCTATAAGTGGTGAAGGCGATGCGGTTGCGCTCCGCCCATTTGCTGACAATCGGGAAGCGAATGCAGATCATGGCGGCCAGATACGGCCGCTGGTCGCCGAGAATCACCGCCTCCGCCACAAAGGGGCTGAATTTCAGCTTGTTCTCGATGAACTGTGGTGAGAACCGGTCTCCGCCGCTGGTCGTCGCGATATCCTTGATGCGATCAATGACAACAAGCTGCCCTCGCGCGTTGAAGTATCCCGCATCGCCGGTATGCAGCCAGCCGTCGTGCATGTCCGGCACGCCGTCGATACCGAGATAGCCGGAGAACATGTTCGGGTGGCGCGTCACGATCTCGCCCACGCCATTCGCATCCGGCTCGTGGATGCGCAGTTCGACCTCCGGCCCGAAGGCCACGCCGACCGTGTCGAAATCGACCGCCTCAGGCCGGTGCAGCGTATAGGCGCCAAGCAGTTCGGTCTGGCCGTAGAGCTGGCGCAATGGAACGCCCATCGCCTGGAAAAAGCGGAAGGTCTCCGGCCCCAACGCGGCGCCGCCAGTCGCCGCCGAGCGTAGCCGCGTGAAGCCCAACCGGTCACGCAGGGCGCGGAACAGCAGCGCATCGGCCGACATCGACCGGCCACCAGCCTCAAGGGCTGCAAGCCCCATGCGCATACCGGCCTCGAAGGCCCGCTGCTTGAGGCGGGAGGCATCCATGACCCGTGCACGTACCTCGGCGGCCAGGCCCTCCCACACGCGCGGCGCGAACAGCACGAAGGTTGGCGCAATCTCCCGGAAATCGGCCATCATCGTCTCAGGTTCCTCGACGAAATTGACCTTCATGCGGGCGATCAGGCCCCAGCCGAGCACATAGATCTGCTCCATGATCCAGGGCAGCGGCAGTACCGAGACGTATTCATCCTCCGGACCCTTCGGATCAGCGGCGAGATAGGCTTCACAATGGCGGATCAGCGCACGGCCCGTCAGTTGCGCAAGCTTCGGCCGCGCCGTGGTGCCAGAGGTCGTGCAGAGGATCGCGATATCCTCGCCGCGCGTCGCGTCCACCAGGGTATCCCATGCGGCGGGATCGGCCGCGGCCGCCTCCGCCCCGCGCTGTGTCAGCTCGGCCATCGGCAGCAGGCGTGGATCGGCGTGCTTGCGCATGCCGCGCGGATCGCAATAGACGATGCGCCGCAGGCTGGGCACCTGTTCCGAGACATTGAGCAGCTTGTCGACCTGCTCCTCATCTTCAGCGATGACGGCGACCACGCCGCTGAAGGCGAGCAGGTAGGCGACTTCGTCATCCAATGCGTCACGATAGATGCCGAGCGACCGGGCTCCGATCGCATGCGCGGCGATCTCGCCCATGACCCAGTCGGGACGGTTGTCACCGATCAGTGCGACCACCTCGCCCGTGCCCACGCCGATGGCCTGCAGGCCGAGCGCGATATCGCGCGTCCGGGCCGACACCTCGGACCAGCGCAGGGCGCGCCAGATACCGAACTCCTTCTCGCGCATCGCGATGTCGTCGCCATGCTCGCGGGCATTGCGACGAAGCAGGCGCGGTAGCGTGTCCTCGGCGCTGGTCATGCCGTGGCGGGCTCGTCCTCGTCCTGGAGCGCCTCATCGGCTTCGCCGAGATAAGCACGGCGGACATGCGGGTCGGCAAGCACGGCCTCCGGCACGCCTTCGGCGATTCTCCGGCCGAAATCGAGCACCATGACGCGGTGGCTGATATCCATCACCACGCCCATGTCATGTTCGATCATCAGCACGGTCATGCCCCATTCCTCGTTCAGGTCGACGATGAAGCGGGCCATGTCCTCCTTTTCCTCGAGGTTCATGCCCGCCATCGGCTCGTCGAGGAGGATGAGGCGCGGCTTCAGCGCAACGGCGCGTGCCAGCTCGACCCGCTTGCGCAAGCCGTAGGAGAGCGTGCCCGCGGTCGCCTTGCGGACGTGCTGGATCTCGAGGAAGTCGATGATCTCCTCGACCTCCCGCCGGTGCGCGAGTTCCTCCCGCTGGGCACCGCCGATCCAGTAGACCATGCCGCGCAGAAAGCCTGCGCCAAGCAGGGTGTGGCGGCCGACCATGATGTTGTCGAGCACGCTCATATGCCCGAACAGCGCCAGGTTCTGGAACGTCCGGCCGATGCCAAGCGCGGCGCGCCGGTTCGGCCGCAGGGAGGTGACGTCCCGCCCCTCAAACAGGATGCGGCCTTCGGTCGGCCGGTAGCGCCCCGAGATGCAGTTGACCATCGAGGTCTTGCCCGCGCCGTTCGGGCCAATGATGGAGAAGATCTCCCCGCGCTGGACCGCGAAGGAGACATCGGTCAGCGCCTTGACGCCACCAAAGCGCAAGCTGACCGCGTCCGCTTCCAGGATAGCCGGGTTCCCAGCCACCTCGCCGCGCCTCCCCTTGATCCTTCTGGGGACAGGTTAGGTGCGCGAACCACGTGCTGGCAACAAGGACCCGCGACTGGAACGATCCCTTATCCCCGCAGCGCGATGGCGAGCGGCGGATCATCCGTGGCCAGCAGGTCGACGCCGAGGCCCAGCATACGGCGGATGGAGCTTTCGTGGTTCGCGCCCCACACCGATATCCCGATGCCGGCGGCGCGCAGAGTCGCGCAGGCATCCGCGTCGAGCATGGCTTCGTGCACACCGACTTCAGGGAAGCCATAGGCCTTGGCAACGGCAATGGTCCCCGCCAGGCCAAGCGACATCCAGGTCTTCCGCTCGAGCAGCCAGGCGACTCCGGCCAGTCCGCCGGCGGCGGCAACCTCGGCCATGGTTGGCGCATCAAAGCCAATGATCCAGCTGTGCTGCCGCAGCCCCGCCCGATCGAGCTCGCCGAGCACACGTCCAGCCAGGCCGGGATAGGCCCGGCCATCGGCGCCCTCCTTGATCTCGACCCGCGGCGCGATGGGCGAATTGCGGTAGATCTCCAGCATGTCGGCAAGACGCGGCACGGTCTCGCCGGCGCCACCCTTCAGTCGCAACCCGGTGAGTTCATCCGCGCTCCGCGCCACGACGGTGCCCGAGCCATCCGTGGTCCGTTCAAGCGTCGCGTCATGAATCACGATTGCCTCACCGTCGGCCGAGGCGTGAACGTCGCATTCGACCTGGTCCAGGGCCAGAAGCGCCGTGGCGCGGAAGGCCGCCAGCCCGTTCTCCGGCCACAGGAAGGCCCCGCCCCGGTGGCTCGCGATGGCGCTTCGATGTGGTTTCATGGTGACGCTGCCAGGCTGACCCTCGGCCCTGCCGGCCGGCAATGCCCGAGTGTGTGTTTCTTTAATGGAGACTGTGACATTCTTCGCCTAAGAGTGGCAAATCCCCGCGGACCCTGCACGTCCAGGAGGCAGCTTTGTTGCGATCAGCGCTTCGCCGGCGTCTCCCGCTGATGCTCCTGCCCGTCCTTGCGGTGCTGGCTGCGATCGGCGCGGTCGCCCAGCCGGCACGACAGGAGCCCTTGCGCCTGAAGATCGTCGGAGGTCTGGCCGATGTCAGCCAGTACGTCCGCTACGAGGAACCCTTCTGGCGCCAGCGCATCCAGGAAGCTTCAGGTGGGCGCATCCAGGCGGAGATCGCGCCCTTCGACCGCAGCGGCATCAGGGCGCAGGAGATGCTGGCCCTGATGCGCCTGGGCGTCGTGCCCTTCGGCACGGCCCTGCTTGCGGTCGTGAGCACTGAGGAACCGGAGCTCAATGCCGTCGACCTGCCGACAGTCAACCCGGACATGGCGGCGCTGCGGCGGACCGTGGAACTGTATCGCCCCCATCTCGCCACCTTGCTGGCCGAGCGCTACGACGTCGAGCTCCTGGCGATGTACACCTATCCGGCGCAGGTCGTGTTCTGCCGCGAACGCTTCAACGGCCTGTCGGATCTGGCCGGCCGCCGCATCCGTACCTCCTCGGTCGGACAATCGGAGATGTTCGCGGCGCTTGGCGCCACGCCCGTGGTGATCCCCTTCGGAGAAACGCTGGCGGCGGTGCGCTCCGGCGTCGTCGAATGCGCGGTGACGGGCACGCTGTCCGCCAATGCGATAGGCCTGCATGAGGTCCTGACCTACATGCACAGCATGGCCATCACCTGGGGCCTTTCCGTATTCGCCGCCAATCGGGCCGCCTGGGCCGCGCTGCCGGACTGGGCACGCACGATGATCCGTCAGGAGATCGGCACGCTCGAACGCCAGATCTGGGATGCGGCGGAGGTGGAGACGGTGGAAGGCTTCGCCTGCAACGCCGGGTTGCCGGCCTGCACCAATGGGCGCCGCGGCCAGGCGACCATTGTCCCGGTATCGCAGGCTGATCAGGAACGGCGTATCCGCCTGCTGACCGAGACCGTCCTCCCTGGCTGGGTGCGGCGCTGCGGCGAACCTTGCGTCGACGCCTGGAATACGCGGCTCGCCCCAGCCCTGGGCGTGACCGCGCACCTCGAGTGACGATGCAGAACACCGTCTTCCTCCGCCGGACCATCTTCATCGGCGCCATCATCCTGTTGCTCGCACAAACAGCGGCGACGCTGATGATCATCGGCCGCGCGCGGGAGGCGCAGATCCGCGCGGCGGAGGACACGGTCGAACGTATCAGCCTGGCGAGCGAGACGTCGATCAACCGCGCCTTTGTCCAGGTCGATGCGATGCTGGCCGGCTTGCCGGCGATCCTCGCGCATTTCGCGCCGAACGGGCAGATGGACACCGCGGTGCTGAACCGCGTGCTGCGCCAGCTGAACAACCAGAACTTCACCTATCGCGATATCCTCCTGTTGGGCCCAAATGGCCTGCCCATGGCGACCGCGCTGCCTGTGTCGCGCCGTCGCCGGCTTCCGCTACCGGTCGAGACCGGCTTCTCCGAGCTGGTCGAACGCGGTGGTGGCGTATCCATCGGCGGCCCAATCCAGAATCCCTCAACGGGTGAATGGACGCTGTTCTTCGCCCGCAACGTGACCATCGTCGGCCTCGGGCCGGTCCTAGCGGTCGCCGAGGTTCCCGTGCCTGCGGTCCGCTCGCTGCTCACCGCCGCGGGTGAGAGCCCCGGACTGCGCACGACACTGGAACGCGACGACGGCATCCTGCTGACGTCGGTGCCGCACGATGAAACGCGGATCGGCCAGCGCCTCCAGCCCAATGCCCGCGCAATGGGTGTCGGCGCGCAGGCGGTGATGACGGTCAGCCGATTTACCGGCAGCGCCGTCTTCGCCTCGGTGCGGCCGACGCTGTACCCGACGCTTCTGATCACCACGACGATCGAGGCCGATGCCGCGCTGGCCGGCTGGTATCGCGACCGGGTGCGCGCCTTCGCGGTGTCCAGCGTGCTCGGCATGGTGATCATCTCGGTGGCGCTGGCCCTGATGGTCATGCTTCGGCAACGCGACCGGGCGGAAGCGGAGCGCGCGCGTGCGCGCTTGACCCTGGAGAACGCGCTGGAGGCGATGTCGGACGGCTTCGTGATGTTCGACGCCACGGATCGGCTCACCGTCTGCAACAGTCGCTACAAGGATTTCTATCGGCTTAGCGCACCCTTCATCCAACCCGGCGCCAGCTTCGACGAGATCATGCGGGAGGGGGCGAAGCGCGGTCAGTATCCTCAGGCGGGCAACGACATCGAGGCCTTCGTCACCGAGAGCAAAACCTTCCACCTTGGCGATCAGCCATCGATGGAACGTTTGCTGCCGGACGGGCGCTGGGTGCTCATCACGGAACGGCGCACGCCCGATGGCGGTACCGTGGGCATCCGCACCGACATCACCGCGCTGAAACGCGCCATGCAGGAGTTGGCCGCCGCGCGCGACGCGGCAGCTGCGGCCGGCGAGGCCAAGAGCCGCTTCCTCGCGCGTGTGTCGCACGAGTTGCGGACACCGCTGAACGGGGTGCTCGGGTTCGCCCAGGTGCTGCTCCAGGATCCGCGGCTCGAACCCGAGCAACGCGAACAGGTGAAAACACTGCACGAGGCCGGACGGCACCTGCTCGACCTGGTGAACGGCTTGCTCGATCTTTCGAAGATCGAGGCCGGCAAGCTCGATCTCGCGCCGTCCGCCGTCGCCTTGCGCCCCTTGCTCGACGGTTGCGCCACCCTTCTCGCACCTGAGATCGCGCGCAAGACATTGTCCTTCCACCTTGATATCGACCCGACCCTGCCCCAAGCCGCCGAGCTTGATCCCACGCGGCTTCGCCAGCTTCTGCTGAACCTTCTGTCCAACGCGGTGAAGTTCACGCCCGGCGGCGGGCGGGTGGATCTGCGGGCACATCGCCTCGAAAGCGATCGCCTGCGGATCGAGGTGCAGGATACCGGGCCCGGCATCCCCGCCGAGAAGCGACACCTCCTGTTCGAGGATTTCGTCCAGCTCACCCCGCAGGGCACGGCCGATGGTCAGGGCACCGGCCTTGGCCTTGCCATCTCGGCCCGGCTGGTGGCGCTGATGGAAGGCGAGATCGGGTGCCAGGACGCGTCCGGCGGCGGCGCACTCTTCTGGTTCGAGATCCCGCTGCGCGCCACTGCCATGCCCGTCGCCGAGAACGTCACGGCGGGCGGTGCCGCCGCAGCCCCGGCCGAGCACGCGCCGCAGCGGATCCTTGTGGTGGACGACGTGGCAGCCAATCGCCAGATCGCGCAGGCCATGTTGCGCAGCGCCGGCCACACCGTTGAGGTTGCGGAAGACGGCGCCGGCGCACTGCTTGCCCTATCGAACGGAACCTTCGACGCCGTGCTGATGGACCTGCAGATGCCTGGCATGGATGGTTTCGAGGTGACGCGGCGTATTCGGGCGCTGCCGCCTCCGTCCTGTGCTGTGCCGGTGATCGCGCTCACCGCCTCTGCTCTGCCTGACCAGATCGAGGCAACCCGGCGCGCCGGCATGGATGCGCATCTCGCCAAGCCGATCGACCGCCAGGCGCTGCTGCAGATCCTGAGGGAACTGCCCATGCGCCGTGCGGGCCCAGCTCCCACGCCAGCGGATGTCGCGCCGACCGCACCCTATATCGATGCCACGACACTCGATCTGCTCGAGCGCGAACTCGGCCACGCCGCTCATGGGATCCTCGCCGAATTCGTTGGCGAGGTGCGCCGCGCCCTGTCGCTGCTGACCAACGCATCGCCTGCCGAGAAGGCCGATGCCGGGCATGTCCAGCACGCCGCGCACCGATTGGTCGGCGCAGCCCGGACCCTCGGCGCCAGCCGTCTGGCCGAGGAGGCTGAGGCGCTGCAGCGCGCGGCACGCGGCGGTGATCCCTCGCCGGACCTCCAGGCATCGGTCATCGCGGTTGCGCGGGCAACACTGCCCGAACTGGAGCGACGCCTTGGCGTCGAAGGCGTGCTCGCCGGCTTCCCGATCCAGGCGATGCCTGCCGCCTGACCCGGCCGGGTGGACCGTTCCGCCGCCTGGCCTAGGATGCGGCCGGCCGGCAGGAGGAAGTGGGCAGCATGGGCTTCGGGGAGTGGGTCGCGAACGCAGCGCGGGATGAACCGCATGCCGAACTGCGTGCGGTCGCGGCACTGGCGCGCCGCGCGGAGACGCCATGCGGCGAAGGGACGATGGTCTGGCGCGCCTGGGGACAGGGCCGGCCCCTGGTGCTGCTGCATGGCGGGTCGGGGTCGTGGCGGCACTGGCTCCGCAACATCCCGGCCTTTGCCACGGATCGCCTCGTGATCTGCCCTGATCTTCCCGGCCTTGGCGACAGCGACATGCCGCCAATGCCGGCCGCGCCGGAGACGATCGCCCCGATCCTGGCCGAGGGGCTCCGCCTGGTCGTGCCGGATGGCGCTGGATACGACCTCGCAGGCTTCTCCTTCGGTGCGCTTTGCTCGGGGCATCTCGCGGCGCTGGACCGGGAACGGTGCCTGTCACTGACCGTGATCGGCGCGGGGGCGCTCGGCTTCGAACGCAGCCCGACGCAGCTGGTGAAGGTCCGTCACCTCGAAGGCACCGGGCGGGACGATGCGAACCGCCACAACCTCGCCGCACTGATGTTCGCCGATGCGTCCCGCATCGATGAAGCCGCCCTGGCCATGCAGGACCTCCATACCCGCCGCGCCCGCTTCAAGAGCCGCGGCTGGGCCAATACGGATTCGCTCAAGCAGGCGATCGAGCGAGGGCGGGCGCCGCTCGCTGCCATCTACGGCGAACTCGATGCCATCGCGCGCCCCTATGTCGGCCTGCGGCTCGACCTGATCCGCAGCATGCGCGCGGGCGCGACGGCCGAGAGCATTCCCGGCGCCGGCCATTGGGTGTCCTACGAGGCGCCGGAAGCCTTCAACGGCGCACTGCGCCGGGTGCTTGCGCGAGGGACGGCATCGACGTGACCGGCGCCCCCGCGCGGCCGACGCGCGCGGCCACCTTGCGCGGCATGGCGTGGATGGCGGCGGCTGGCTTTCTCTTCTGCCTTCTCAACACCATCGCTCGCCGTCTGGCGCAGGAACTCGACCCGTTCCAAACACACTCGGTTTACTCCATTGAATTTTCTCATTCTCGGATCGGTTTGACGTTCCCTAGCCGATCCTGAGCCGCAGGATGGATGACCCTCGAAATCCTCGGGACCTCCCGGCACCGGCCGCATCGAGGGCGCCTCAGCACGGCATCGGCATCAGCTTCCCATGCGCTGGTCTGCGCACGCGCGAGCCACTGCCGGTCGACGGTTGCGGTGTGCTGACAGTGGGGACACCGCAGCCGCCATGCTGCGTCGTAACGGAGGTCGATGAGGCGCACGGTGTAAGAACATTATAGGAACTTCCACGCGCTTCAACCATCCGCTTCCCCGACGGCCCGGCACGCCCAGAACGCTCTCAGAACAGGATCGGCATCGGCTCTCGAAACGCCGTTGCCCGCCGCCCTTCCGGCGCGCGCGCGACCGCCGGATCACGACCAGATCGGCCGCCGCCCTGCGGCCCAACCGCAACCAGCAACGGCTCCAACGCCCTTCCCCAGTCGAACAGCGTCGCGCCCACCAGAGCCCGCCACGGCATCGGCAGTCCGGCACCCGGCAGCAAGCTCAAGAAGGCATCCTCGCGATACGTCTCGACGCCGACGTCCCTGCCCGAGCCCAAGAACCAATCCCGCATGACCCGCTCGACACTGCTCCGAGGCACGCGCGGGTGATGCACGAGAAGGCACGCGACGGGCTGGACGAGAAACGCGCCGTGATCCCCGGCTGGCATCAGGTCCGCGAGCCCAGCGATCCGAACGTCACGCCACCATGGTCGCCTTTCGGCCTGAGCATCTCGAAGATCGCGCAGGCTCCGACGCATCCTCCGAACCTCGACCCGCACCGCCTCCATGTTCGCCGCGCAGGAACCCGTGATGGTCACAAGAGAGAGGTCACGGACATCGACGTCGTGGAAGCGGCCGAGGGTCTTCCTCATCGCCTTCCGCCACATGCTCGTGCCGCAACTCGGACAAGCGAGCGCCTTGCACCGATATCGATCAGCGGCTCTCGACGAGGCATCTGAAGATGACCGCCATCCGGCGCGGGCAATGGAGGCCGAATGGCATCGTTCGATGCAGTCGGCCAGAATGTCCCAGTTCCTTTGTCGGGCGCACCGGAGTTCCTCGACGAGTTGCTGGACTTCAGTGTCTCGGGCGAGGATCTCGGCACGCGTAGATCGATGATGCTGAGTCGTGGACGATGTCGGCGCGCTCATCGTGAACCAGAGTTCTTGGCGTCCGAATCTCTGCGACGACGGCGTCGATGACGCCGCGACGTCAGCCCCAGTCTTCCATGAGGTTCTTCACGGCGCGAGATGCGCAGGCGACGTGCGCTGTCCAGATGTCGGGCTCCGACTGATCGACGCCGAGCAGTTTCAGTTCATCGCGGTCGACGATCAGACGCTCCAAGTCACGCCATCGGACTGGATCGAAAGAGACTTCGGCTACGTGAGGGTGGCTGTGTGGTGGGACCTTGAAGTTCGAGGACATGGTTCTTCTCCGGAGGCATCGAGCACGATGCTCGGGTCTCCGTCGATTTATCGTCACGGCGAATGGTGTCCTTCAAAAGTGGCCGACGCGGAACCCTTCGCGATCTAGGTAGCGGTAGATCGCACGATGGACTTGCCGTGCAGTCCACACACCACCTCTTGGTGCAGCAATGCCGCGTTGGTTTAGGAGGTCCGCCAACTTCGTGAAGCTGACGTAGGTCGGGTAAAAGTAGGGCGCCGCCGGATACGGATGCTGCTCGCGCGCGAGTTCAACGACCTTCGCATCGAGATCGGCCGCGCGCGTTGAGCGAACTCGATTGGCTGCCGTCGTCGCGCCGGACCTACGGAGGAGGCGGCTCGAAAGACGCAGAATCTCGGCCCTTAGCGCATCCACTTCGTCTCGCTTGTCGCCGCCGGAACTCATTGCCCTCAGATGGGACATTTCGCACGAAATGTCCAAACTCGCCTAAACAAAGAAGTTGCCCCAGCGCTCGTCTCAAGCGACAACAATGACGTCGGCCGTGGCCGATTGTTTCTTTCTTGATGGCAAACCTTTCAGGAGGGACCAAGAATTTGGTCCCTCCTTTTTTTGTGGAATCTCAGAACAAAAGGAGAAAGTGATGAACGTACCAGTCGCCCGTGATGGCACCCATTTTGGCGAACACCTGCTTCGGAGCGGTTACTACCAAGTCGGCGACAAGGGTGAGGAAAGGAAGTTCACCACTTTCCACTCAGCGCTAGACTACCTGAAGTCCGTACCCACTGCTCATTGGCGTCGACCGAACGCGAAGGGAAACTGGGGGATCGTCGCTGCCGTCGAGTGGGCGGATCGATAAGCCCATGAGCATGGCAGCGAATCACGGGGCCTTCGAGCATGGCCCTACTCCGTGCCGATCCTGCTTCTCGAACACATCGGTCCCGTGGAACAGCGCGGAGAAGCAGGAGTTCGCGGTTGCCCAGACGCGCTGGCGCATTCGCGCCAACCCCGCGTACTGGGGCTCAGCGAATCCCGAGATCCTCGTCCTCGGCTTCTCGAAAGGGCCGGGTCAGAACCAGCGGCTCGATGCGGGCGAGCGGTTGGAGGGCATTCCGTTCAACGATGCTCAGGGCCGAATGCGCCCCAATCTCAAGCGTCTCCTCGTGGAGATCGGTCTCCTCGATCCCGGCGCGAGTCTCAGCGCGCTCTTCCTACCCACGGAGAGGCGCTTCGGGTTCGCATCCTTGGTCAGGTGCTCCGTTGAAATCCTCTCGCACGGAAAGTGGGTGGCGACTTCAGGTAGCATTCTCGGGAAGACGATCTCGGCCCGTCCCTCATTCGTGAGCAACTGCGCAAGCCAGCACGTGCTCGGGAGGCTTCCGGCTTCGGTCCGGCTGGTCGCGATGCTCGGTATTGATCGTACCTACGTCAGCGAGGTGATGGGCCTTCTCCATGGGGTGCCGTTGGAGCCGGGGCGCAACGTGAACTACGCCTATGGAGCCATGGGACGAATTGTGGTGCATCTTCCCCACCCGTCCGGAGGCAATAGCGGCAGCGTGGCCGTGTTCTGCGGAGACCGACAGCCGAACCTGAACGAGACGGGAGCGTTGGAGTGCCGGAATCAGGTCATGCGAGCGCTGGAAATGGCGCGGTAGGCGGGCTCAGCTTCGCGGCGGCCGCCCATTTGCCTTGTCGAGGGTTGACCCGAGACGCGACGGATACGAGCGCTGCCCCGGAGCATCCTCGATGTCTGTCGCGCTTCGTGCCGCCTCTGCCTCCTTCTGACGAGCGTGATCAGCCTCGCGGCGAGCCAACTCGATACGAAGGTACTTCGTGAAGGTAGACTCGTGCTCGGTCTCCGGCGGAAGCTGGCCCCGGCAGACCTGCACGAAGCGTTCTTGTTCCGGGGTTTCTGGCTTTCGGCGGCCGCCATTCAAGGCGCGATAGAAGTCTCCGTGCTTCTGGATCAACTCGCGCTCACGCTCCGAAAGCACCTCGCCCCTTTTCTCACCGGAACTCGTCATCGACGTCGCGCAGACATGCCCGACATCGAGCCGCCGCTCAGCACCGTGACCCGGCGCTTAGATCGAGGATTCACAGCGCGCCGCACCACCTGCATGAACGTGTACCATCGTTCATGACCTCGGGGGGCAATCGGCTTCGGCCGCTCCTGAGCGGGGGCCGAGTATTGGTGGTCCATCCAGACGGAGTGCGGTAACGCGAAGTCGAGGCGCCCTTTCGCCGAAAGCCGAAATGCCAGTTGCGCACTCGACAACGGCGCCTGCTCCGCAAGAATGATCTCGGGCGGACGATGCATATGCTGGCTAGTCCCTTCGCCCTACCTTCATCGCAGAGAGTTGGCCGCACAACGATGCCACTGCATCTGGTAGCCAGCCTCCCCCCGACGCCCGTAGCACCAGTTCAGGGCAGCCAGACGTCGTTGGAACGCCAGCCGTTCGGCGCATGCTTCCCACGTCAACGGATCGTCGCCCGACCCACCACGACAACGGCCATTGGCGGACATCTGCATCCCGACGAGGACCTGCGCGTTCGAATTCCCCCGGGCAATGGCGGCAGCATTGATGTAGGCGGGAGAACAGCGGTTCACGACGCCATCGCCGATCCAGTCGACCCCGGCCAGAACGAAGCGATCCACGACCGTCGAACCGGCACGAACTTCGAAGTTGCCGCTCCCGAGTTCCATGGTCTCGACGATGTCGCGAAAGCGAGAGATCCCGCTGCGATCCGACACAGCCGCCTCGTTCATCGTCCCCTCGTCACTGTCGGCCACGTGCTGCATCGGAAGCGGGTGCGCCTGCCTGCCGACGACGAGACTCACGGCACCCGGCTCGATCCGGGTCGGGAAGCCCACCGGGACGACGAGGCGGGCCTTCAGAGATCCGACGCTGCCCGACACGTCGCACTGGAAGCGCAGCACCACGCCGCGCTGGCCACGCACTTCGGCGGCGGCCATATCGTCCCGGTCGGACACCCGCTCCCATTGCCGGGATGCCGGACGTTGAACCGCCTCGGGCGGCCGAGCGGTCGCCTGCGGCGCTGAGACGGAGGCGCCGGGCGCAGCACCGACGGGCCGCCCACCTGCGGTCAGGCGCCCGCGCCCAAACGTGAACGCTTCGGTTCCGCGTCGTCCGATGTGCGGCATCGTCACGTGAAGAAGGCCCTCGCGAACTGAGCCAGCCGGAAGGTCGCTACACGTCCCGAATTCGGGCGAGACGACCGGGCTCGGACCTGACAGGTCGATGGCCCGGTACATCGCAGGGCACGCCGTCCCCCCCGAATTGAACTCGATCAGGGCAAACCGGGCGGCCCCGCTCATGACCACCTGCTTCACGCTCGCCGTGGCGGCCTCGGTGTCCGTGAAAACAACGACCCCATCCACCAAAACACGATGGGGGCCGTGGAACTCGCCAGCGACTTCGATGCGAGGAAGCGGTTGGGCGGCGGCTGGAGCCAGCATCGTACCCAAGAAGGTCGTCGCGGTGACGGCGATGAATACAGCCAACCTATTGGACAATCCCGATCTCATCTTCAGTGTTAGCCCTTGCGACGCAGGCTATTTCATACAGGACAGACGTCCAGCCCTCTTTTCTGAGCCCCAAAGAAACTCACCGCCCACGGCGGGCTTCTGTCTCAGTCGCTTCCGCGACTCCGTCATCGAGATCGTCCGGCGCACCGATAAGGAACACGGCTTCGAGACCATCCCGCGCCGCTGGGTGGCGCCGAGGGCCTTCGGCTGGATGGTCCGCTGGCGTTGTCTCGTCCGCGCCTATGAGCGCGACCTCGGCGCCTCCGAGGCGATGATCCACGTCGCGATGGGCGCGCCCCTCATCAGGCGCAGCGCTCATCCATAGGAACTGTCAAATGGGCTCTGAATGCTGTCAGATTGGCGCGTTCTGGTTCAATCTTGGGCTGTGTTTGCAAGGAAGAGGTGAGAATCGTGGGCATTCGCGGAGCGATCCGGGCGACGTGGAACGGCCCGTTTTATGTCGGAAAGCTTGAGAAACCAGTAAAGTCCGGCGAAGTACTCCTTAAGCTATTAGAGACAATATGGCGCGAGAGCATCCTGTGCGGTGTAGCATTCTTATTATTAATATCTGGAGCAGGAATCTACGAACTAACAAAAAACACGCAATACCAGCACAGAAACGCCGAATATGATCCATCCATTTCGTTCGACGGCAAAATGCGTATGGCCGTTGGTTACCCATCCGACCGCTGCGATTCAAGTAGACCGATCCTGATAACTATCACAAATCTCACCAACCAAAGCATACTAAGATATAGATGGTCTATTGCAGCGCATCGCGAAGGGCGCTCGACAAATATTATTTGGGGACTCCCTGATGCAGGAGAATCTTCCGATTATGTAATAACTCCAAGAGGTCACCAATCGTTTTGTATGGAGATTCCCCGTGTTGCGGCCGAAGCTATGCAAAGTGACCGAATCATCTTCACTCCAAACTACATAGAGGCGCGGTAGATATCTCGATAATTTGTAGTATCGTCAACAAATTCATCCGAATGTTCAATAACTCTGTGGAAGTACCATCGCGATGTAACAGGCGGATCTACGGCGCACAGATGGACACCGGTCAACAGGCCCGCGTCCAAGATGATCTTGCCCCTGCTGGACCTTCTCTGGTCGCCCCAATCTGTCCAGCATGAATTGTCTTGACGTTTTTGGACTTCATGCGATCAACGTCCAAGACCGCAACTGGACGGAGATGCCCTTGATCGTCGGATATGCTCGCACGTCTTCTTTCGACCAACAGGCGGGACTGGACGCCCAAATCCGGGATCTGGAAGCCGCCGGGTGCCAAAAGGTTTTCGCCGAGCAGGTCAGTGCCACCGGGAAGCGCGAGCAGCTTCGGCTGATGCTGGAGTTCCTCCGGGAGGGGGATCAGGCGGTCGTCACCAAGCCCGATAGGCTCGCCCGGTCGACGACGGACCTGCTGAGCATCATCGCCACCTTGGAAACCAAAGGGGTCGGCCTGCGGGTCCTGTCCATGGCGGGCAGCGAACTCGACACCCGGAGCCCGACCGGACGCCTGATGCTGACCGTGCTTGCGGCAATTGGCGAATTTGAAAAAAGCCTCATGCTCGAACGCCAGCGGGAGGGCATCGCGCGCTGTAAAGCGATGGGGGGCTATAAGGGACGCGCGCCGACGGCCCGGCGACAGGCCGATGTGGTACGCGGACTCAAGGCGGAGGGCCTCAAGCCCGTCGAGATCGCGGCTCGCCTTGGGATCTCGCGGTCGTCGGTCTATGCGATGCTGGCTCAGTCCGGAGTCGCGGCGTGAAGCGCTCGCTCCGCGCAGTTTACGACGACGCTTCTGGCGTCTTGTCAGACTCGGGTGATCTCAAACAAAAAGAGCACGATGCAGGCAAGCACTGGTTCGCTCTTAGTCTGCAACAATAAAACGCTTTGGGGAGATCGACTGTAGTGGCGAAAGTAAGTCGAAGGCAGCTTGAATCTGAGATCGAATCGGCGATTAAAATCAAAACGCGCCCTCGATCATCTACTATTTATAGCAATATTGTGGAAGTGTTCCAAGTAGAGATCGATAGCTCTCACAAATTGGTGAGAATATCCGGCCACGAGTCTTATACAAAGGATCGAGGAATCGGGGTTCAGGTTACGATTCCCCTAACCGCCATTACAAAGATGCTTTCTCTCATGGCGGAGGATTTGGAGAAGCCTACATGCCCCTTCGACGCCTCGTGATGATGCCGTCGCCAAGAAGCCTTCGCTCCAGATGACCGGCATCACCGAGGATGGATGGTTTCAGACACAGCCATCGCACGACCCAAAAACCTCGGAAGGCTTCGGGGCCTGCCGCCGCTCCGAAGAGGGGGATTTACGAACGGGGGGACATCCCAAGCGTACGCTGCCGCAGAGTCGCTCATCCGCAGCCCGTAACTCCGTCCATCAAGCCGACGCACCTCGACGCCGGGCGGCATCAGCGCCGAATTTCCCTCGCTCCGACATGCTAAGTAAAGTTGCGAGCCAGCGTCCACTTCCGCAAGCAGTGCCGCTATTGGTATCTATCTCGCAATAATCCGCCCCACCCGGGAGTTCAGGCGTGAAACGGACTGATTTTGCGACAGCCGCACGCATGGGTACCTTCGCATCGCGATGTGCCTGCTGGTGCCGACCGTCAGCGCTACTCCTGCTGCTCGTTGTGCTCATGCCATGCCAAAGCTCCGCACAGTCAGAGCGCGAATACGACCCGCGTAGCCTGACCCGGACCGAAATCCAGATGATGCAGGATGCGCTCATTTGGGCCAGCACATATGTCGGCCTTAAGG
This sequence comes from Roseomonas sp. SRI_022, assembly GCF_057586215.1. Lineage (NCBI taxonomy): Bacteria > Pseudomonadati > Pseudomonadota > Alphaproteobacteria > Acetobacterales > Roseomonadaceae > Roseomonas > Roseomonas sp. SRI_022. The sequence continues at coordinate 168,867 of NZ_JBYCZL010000009.1, read as the reverse complement.
ACGGCGGCTGGGGCCGGATGGCGGCTGAGGCGGCGCGCAACTGGCGCCGCGCTAACAACCTCCGAACATCCGAGACTTTCAATGAAATGGAACTGACGCTGCTATTCCGGCAGTCAATCCGAGCGCGGGAGGCGGTGGGTTGGACAATGTTCCAAGAGCCGCACACAGGGGTTTGGATGGGCTACCCGGCGCGTCTCGTGCAGCCCAACGAGCGGAGGACTCCGAGCCCCGGCGTGTTCGCCACGGACTTCAGGGGAGACCCTTCGATCACCCTGACGGCACTGCGCAACGGTATGGACCTGCCTGCCATGCGGGAGTTCCTCACCCAGATGTCTCGGGGGGATGGGGTGGCGAGTATCGCCTATCGTCTCGACCGCGAATTCCGGCAGGTACTCTCCCTAGACCTGCGAAACGGGACCACCATGTACGTGCGGTTCGACCGCATTGGGACTGAGTGGCACGGCTTCGTGGCAGGTGTCGACCGGGGGCGGACCGACGTATCGCGCGTCATCACGGCCGTCAGCGCCGAGTTCTCACCCACGGGCAGGTCCGTAATCGACGCCCCCTACGACGCCCCGGTGCTCGGCCCCGTTATTGGACGGCTCATGGCGTCACCACCTCCGCCCGCCGCCCCCGCGCCCGCACCTCAGCCGGTAACCGCTGCCCCCACGCGGCCCGTCGAGCCTCCGGCACCTCCGCGTGGCGAGGAGATCATCGGCTCGGGCACGGCCTTCGCGGTGCGCAGAGATGGCATCTTCCTAACTAATCAACATGTCATTGACGGCTGTCGCCGCATTGCGCTGGCAGATGGAACGCGCCTCGACATCTTGCGCGCCGACACCCGCCGCGACCTCGCCCTGCTTCGTGCTCCGGGTCGGTCCACTCCGACAGTCGTGCGCTTCCGGCGCGACCCCACCATCGACCTCGGCGAAGCAGTCAGCTTGTTCGGCTACCCGCTGTACGGAGCCATCTCGACAAGCCTCAATCTCACGAACGGCATTGTCACCTCGCTGGTTGGGCTCGGCGATGATCCGATGCATTTTCAGATCAACGCGGCCATGCAACCGGGTAATAGCGGCGGCCCGCTGCTCGACGAAGCAGGCCTTGCCATCGGTGTGGCCGTTGCGCGCATCAGCGACCGCGCGGTGATGCGTGCGACGGGCACGGTGCCGCAGACGATGAACTACGCGATCCGAGGGCAGGTGGCCGACGCTTTCCTATTGGAGAATGGTGTACTCACTGAGAAGGCCGCGCCAGCGGACCGCGCCGACTTGCGCGAGATTGCGCGGCAGATGCAAGCGGCCGTAACTCCAGTCTTATGCTTTAGATAAAGAACTTACCGGCAGTTGCGGACCATGACCGAGTTCGTTTGCGAGAACGACGTCGTGGTCGTGACCAAACCCTGTAGACTTGCGCGATCCGCCACGGCCCTGCTCGGCATAATCTCCGTCCTCGAAGCCAAGGGCGTCGCCTAAGGGTGTTGTCGATGGGAGACACCGAACTCGATACCCGCGCCCCGATGCTCGAACGCCAGCGCGAAGGCATCGCCAAGGCGAAGGCGGACGGTAAGTACCGTGGTCGAGCGCCGACCGCCCGGCGGCAAGCCGAGGCCGTGCGTGGGCTGAAAGCGGAAGGCTTGAAGCCGGTCGAAATCGCATCACGGCTCGGGATCTCGCGGTCGTCGGTCTATGCGGTGCTTGCCGAGGCAACTGCGCGAGACTGATCACGAACAGCTAGAACCGCTGCCAGCAACGTCACGAACGCCCCCTCTCCTTGTCCGTGATGGAGGTGGCGCCGACAAGCTGGCCCTGATGCGTCCGGCCACTTGTCCCCTCACTACGGCGCGGCCGAGACTGGTCGAGACAACCGGATGGTTTTCGACACGCTCAAGACGGCGCCAAGAATGGGCGCCGCGCTGGAACGTTGTAGGCGGATTGGACTTTTGGCGAGGAAGCGTGGAATGGGTCGAAAGAGCAATCCCGACACTACGACTGTTGGTGGCCGCATTGCCGCAGCGCGCCACAAGCAAGGCTGGACGCAGGAAGTGTTTTCAGAACTTCTAGGCGCCGGGCGCGAAGCGCTTGCACAATGGGAAACAAATAGACACTACCCTGATATGCACCTCATACACAGAATGGCCGAGTTGCTTGAGGTGAGTGTAGACTCTATCGATCCATATCGGTGCGTTGCGAATGACGATAGAGAAGCTACGATATTGCGCCTTTTTCGTGCTTGCAGAACGGAGAGTCAGGACTTGATCTTGGTTCTTGCCCGACAGCTTTGCCCAACCGCTGAGGTGCACCGTCTCCACGCAGATTCACCATTGGTCATGCCTCGAATCCGTAGGCCAAAGAGTTCTCAAGCCCTGTAGCCGTAGCTCGCTCGCCAAGATTTCCGGTGAAAATGGATGGTTTCCGACTCAGCCTCGACGGGACCGAGGAACGCCAGAAATCTGCGGCGCCTGCCGGTGCCTTGAAGAAAGGGTTTTACGAACGGGGCCGCGTTGAGCCCCTTCGAGTATCGCCGCACTGCCCAATGCGCCGCTTGATACCGTTCACTCGCGTCGTGCAGCCACCCAGACAGCCATGCCGCCCCAGCATTGTCATGCCCACGCAGTCCTGTTGTTCCGCGTCCGCGCGTCATCGGTGGCTGGGTCGTCACCGCCCTCCGCCAGTGTGCATGGCTCAAGGGCCGTGGTCATGATGTCCAAGACCTCGCCCGTCCGGATGCGCTGCACTTTGATGTAGTAAACCTCGTTCCGGTAAACCTTTCCGAGCGGCCGGAAGTAGTGCGGGTTTCCGGCAAGGCTGACGTAGCGAAAGCATTCGGCCTCGTTGAAGGTCTGAATCCAATGCTTCCGAGTTGCCCTCGGCTTGGCCTCGGTCGGCTTCTCCGCCTCCGCTTCGAGAGCGTGCTGGGCTACGAGAACCGACCAGTCGGCTCGAAGATCGCGAATGCCGCGCTCGATCTGCTCGACCTCCCGCCGGACGTCTCGCAGCCCGCTCGAAAGCTGAGCGGACGCCCGCCGGGAGCGCGCTGGGATCGGCCGTGGCTTTGGCCACACCGCAATCACAATCGCGACGAAAACAGCCAAGCCCAGAAGGACGATGAATGACATCGTGTCACGGCCTTCTGAGGCGATGCTGGCGGCGAGCAACGGTCACGACCACCCCATCATCGCCGAGAACTAGGAAGGTGTTCAGCATCGGCTCGATGAGACGAAGGCTTCGCTCGCCGCCGACCGCATCGCGAAGGCGCTTGCGCCCCTTCTTGTCGAGATAGAAGACATCGGCGCCCGCATGACGCACGGTGGTCCCGAATTCGAGGATCAATGATGTCACCAGCGAGGGGATCGCCCGCTGCTGGTGCCGCTCTGACGCGTGGCGCGTCATGCGCGGCAGTGCTACGGGAAAAGACTGCTCAACGTGGTTCTCGACGGTCGCCATGGTTCAGGCCCTCTTCGGAAACTGAAGAACGTTCGTCGGCACTGTCGCGTCTGGCGCAGGTGCATCTTGGTCGGCAAGCCGAAGCAATGGCGCCATCACCGTAGTCTCCCACAGCTTGCTCACGACCTCTTCGAGACGGTCCTTGAGATCGGCCCTCTTCTCGAACCAATCCTCCAGCCGTTGGGCAACTCGCGCCTTGTATCCGGGCCCCATGCCCCACTCGTTCGCGCACTCTGACCAAACGCGCGACCTCGTCAGCGGCACCTGATAGACTTCCATCCCGGCGCGCTGGACGGCCTCAAGGAACGTCACACGACTCGCTGCCGCACTCTTGCTGATCTGGTCGATTGTCTTTGAGGCCATCTTCAGGCCCCCGTCCTTCTTCATAGTCGCAAGATGATCGTCTAGGGAGGCGAACCAACGTGCGGTACGCACGGTCGCATCACGCGCTGCGCCGACGCCAATCTGGTGCATCAAGTTCAGACTCGAATAGTCGCCGTTCCGACGCGTGGATGCCCAGAGCGTCGAAGCATAGCGCACGTTACGAACAGTGCTCATCGCTTCTTCGTACGCGTGCCGCTCCCTCGCCCCGAGCTTCGAGAAGGCTTCAAGAAACGTTAGTAAACGGGCGGCGACCTCCTGCACCGCGAAGATCATGGACTGCGCCTTGTGGTTGGACAGGATCTCGTCCACGGCAGCGCTGAGTTCGAAAAGTCGATCCTCGGCCGCATCCCGCATTCCACTCAACTGGTTGAGCAACTGCTTGCGAACCTCGTTCGGAGCGTCGCTCTGGGCGTTGAAGAAGATGACGGGGATCTCGGGAAGGCCCGAGGTCCGAAGGTCATTCTCCACCTGCATGGCCTTGAACGAGTATCCTTCCTCGTCCGTCATGGCCGTCTCGCCCATGTCGTCTTTCATGGCTCGTGCCTCGTCGGGGCGAGGCAGCGCCAAGATGCTGACCTTTCCGGCCGTGAGAGGCTCGGTGAAGGTCTGGCGCATGTGCTGGAGTAGCGTTTTCGAACTGACGCCGGGCGCGTCGTTGAATTTCGAGCAGAAGACCACTGCCGTCCGGGGATCGCGCAGGCGCAGGTCGAGGTCCTCGCGGACGGCGACATCATCCACTCCCTTGGTATCGATCACCGTGATATCGAGTTCCCCGAACTCGTGACCGAAGTCCGGGATCAGAACGTCAATCGACTTCGGCAAGCTGACATCGGGCACGCGGCCGTTGTTGATCTCCCGGAAGGTCTTGGCCAGCCACTCCATGGGAAGGGCACTCAGCGACGGCTCGAACCACAGGTCCCGGCGTGTCCGTTCACCAAGACGCATCAGTTCGAACACGCGGGTGCGGAACTCTTCCTCCGTTCCGCTGTCACGGATCAAATCCTGAACCGGATCGTGATAGGTCGTCTTGGTGCCTTCACGCTGCGCCTTGCGTGTAAGGCCCGACATGTTGCGGATGGCGCGCTCGCCCTCGCGGCTAACCGCTGCGATCTCGCGCGCCACCTTGTCCTCGGTCTTCACGGCAATCCACTTTGCCGCGCAGAAATCCGCCACGAGGTCCCGCAGTTCCTTGTCGGACACCGGCTGGATCGAGAGGCCATAGTTCGGGCCACGACGGATATGCACTTCGCAGATCGTGGTGCCGCCCGCGCCCGTTTCCAGAACCGGGCGGTCCATGGGCTTTCCGCTCGGCGACGGCGGCACCAGCAGATCGAAGGCAAAGGCGAGCGCCGTCGACTTGCCGACACCGATATCCCCGATGAAGGCGAGGTTGTGAGACGTCCTGTTCAAGAACGTCGTACCACGCAACAGGGCGGCCTTGTGGCCCTCAAGGGCGCGGCGGAGCGGCCACGGATGCTTCTCGTCGGCGAGGAACGCCTCGATCTTGGCGAGCGTTTCCTCTGCCTCTTCGAGACCACCGCGCTGCGGGTTCCAGAAAGAGGGCGGCTCGATATGGACCCAATCGCGGGAGGCGAAATCCCGATAGGCCGCGACCTCTTCGGACCCGAGGGCGGACAGGGCGTCCATGACCTTCTCGATGTCGGCCGTATTGGTGACCTCGCCCTTCTCGATCCGGGAGACGCGGCTCTGGTCGATGCCCGCCTCCTTGGCGACAGCGGCCTGCGAGAGGTCGAGTTCCTTACGTATGCGGCCGATGACCGTGGAAAGACGCCGCGCTGAAGCCTGATCGTCGAGCATAATGCCGAAGCTCCGTGATTCGATGCTGCATATATGCAGCATACCATCACGCTTCGCAAGGGCAATTTACGCATAGCCACCGTTAAGCGCCCAGCCCGACATCGCGCGCGATCCAAGTGTGGGAGCCAGCCCCGTCGTTCCGCCACTTTCCGGGGTCAAAGGGCTACCGAACTCACCACCCGCCTCTAACGGGACGTCGCCATGAAGCTGCACACGCAGCCTCGAAAAGGCGCCTGTGGTGCCAAATTGAAACAGTACTCCACCTGATGATGATGCATACCGCGTAGCGGCGGCGCGCATTCCATTCCGACTGCGCATCCGTTGCATAACGGGATCGCAGAATTCAGCTTTGATCATCACGAAGCGCAACGACTAGACGCCGCCCTTGAAAGACAGCGAACAGGTCGCCCCCGATGAACACCTCCCCCGCCCCTTCAGAGCAGGCATCCTCCAAAGCCAAGCGATGGCTCTATGGCGGGTTGAGTCTCGTTGTGACCCTTGTGGTCGGGAGCATTGCGGGGGGAATCGGCCGAGAGACCACGCGAGCCGTCATGCAGCCACCTCGCCCACCGATAGAACAGGAACTCTTGGCGGCGATCAACGCGACCATCGACGCCCTGTGCAACTGACGATCCGCCCGGATCACGAAGCGATTGGCGGCCGCATTGTACATCACCCGGCCCCGAGGCCATTCCTCGTATTCGGACCAGATTGGCGCCGTCGGGAGGCCCTCTGCTCGAAGCCACGCCGCACCACGACGCGCGAGATCGGACCAGTAGTCGTAGTGGCCCGCCTCCACAGTCAGCATCTCGCCATACGGGACCGCTTCGGTGACCGGTACCGTCAGGGCGAGGACGGTGATCTGGTCCCGCTCAGAGACAACCCAGAACGGTCCGACTGATCCTGTCAGTGACGAACTCCATGCCGTCTCCGTGGCTTCATCCCCTATCGAATACGCTGCACAGGCAAGCGGTCGCTAACGCCTTCCACGATCATCTGATGGCTGCCCGCGCCCGAGATAATGGTGACGCGTGGCGAATACGCGTAGTGGTATCGATAGGCGTACCGCGCCTGCTGCCATATCTGGCCATTCTGAAGGCGGAATATGGTTTCCCCATCCCAACCCTCGAACTCACCATCGATCCGCGACTCAATGACTTCTGATGGCGATGGCGATATACCTGCGCTTCCTCCCCGTGGACCCGCCGCGATAGCGCGCACTCTGAGTGCCCGGGCGCCGATCTGGAGACGACCGCTACCGGGACAGATGATCACCGTCGGAAGGTACTCGTATAGATACTCATACTCGAACTGCACCTCCCAGAGTGATCCGTCAGCGAGACGGAATACCTCTCCGTGATTCCCAAGGAATGGTTGCGGCGACATTATCGTCGACTCAAAGCATGAGGCCGCTACCGTGCGTCGCGGAGTGTAGACAGGCGGCGGCGCCGGGGACGGGGCGCGAAGGGTTAACGGGGGCGCGGGCGCAGGCGGGGCACAAGCAGACGCTACGAGGCAGACAGCAAGGACAGTGACACTCCTGCCGAAGACGACATGCCATGACCGCCACGCGCTCAATGAGCGCTTAGCCAATGAGAGCATCGGCACCCTGCACGGGAAGGGAAATGTCGTCGCGAACCTCAAGATCACCGAGCGCCTCCACCCACGCGCCAGCACGGACCGCAATGCCGCGTCCTCCGTTCGGCCGACCACAACTGCGCGTCACCCGCCAATGGAGCCTCGTCTCGGTCAGGCCAGAATTCCGCCCTTCCGTCCGAAGCAGCCGTCGACATCAGCCCGCTTCCAAAAGACGTTCTATCGACCAAACCTTCTTGGCGAGCTTCCGTACAGCTTCCTGCCGGTCATCGAGATCGGCCTTCTTGAACGTGGGATATGATCTGAAGGCCCCGCCGAGTTCTGCGTTCAACGCGAGGAAGCCCGGGTTGTTGCTATACGCAGACGCCGTGAGGGCACGGACCAGCATGTTCTGGGCGGCGTAATGTTGAGACTTTTCCTCGAAGGGCAACGCGCCAAAACTGGCATTGAACGTCTTTGGCAGAAGAAGCAACCCACCGATCCGATTCCGATGTTCCTGAAACTCGGACGGGTTTGCGAACTCGTCGGAGTGCCGCTCAAACTTGTCGGCCCATATATGTTCGATCTCGAAAGCGCCTCGCCCCTTTCTCTTGAGGTAGTCAGGCAAATTGCTCGGATACCCGGACCGCTGCATCACCCAGTCGGTCAATTGCGCGAGCAGCAGATGCATCGGTCGGCGGTTTGACGGAGTGAGACGGAAGGTCGCGCTTCCAAAGGGGTCGACCGCCTCGAACGTGTCCTTGTCCGCCTCGAACGTGCCGTCCAACCGTCGCCGCAGAACTTCGGCGACGGCTCCAACTGGCTGGCGACGGATGTCCCTCATCACGAGAAACATCGCATAGACCAGCCGTGAGTAATCGATGCCTCGCCCTGCCCAGATACGACGGGCGAGCAGGATGTCGACGAAGGTGGCTACGAGCCGCACCTTTCGCCGACTGACATCTTCGGTCTCACCGGGAACCAGCGGCGCCAGCATCAGGGGAAACTGAAGGGTAAAGTAGCGCCTTGCGTTCGCGAAGATTGCCTCTAGACCCGGCCGAGACTCGACGCTCGCTTTTCGCAGTTCCTCATACCAGCGCGCGTAGAATGCAAATTCCCGCTTGATGAACGTGGCATAGTCACTACTCGTCCGGAGGCCAATCAATTCCTCCGCCCCTTCTCTCACCCAACGATGAAACTCGGTGCCAAGGCGGTCGAAGTCCTGCGGCTTAGCTCCGGGGCGTCGTTCCCGGATACTCTCAGCGTATTGGCTACGAAGCCACGCCTTGATGGCCTCCGCGTCCTCTTCCTTGCTTCCTTCTATCCGCTTGAGCGCCTCAACGCGCTCCCGCCAGACCTTGCCCGCATCGATCCGCTGCCCTTCGTCGCTGATCGAAGCGAGCAAATGCCCTTTGAGCATCTCTGTCGGGGTGAGAGACAAGCCGCGATCATTCACGGTTTCGAAGATCGTATAGGCGTCCTCGTCTGACGCGGCTGCCATCTCTACGAGATAGACTTTTTCGGACAACCAGTCGGCAAAGTACGGAACTACCGTGGGGCCGATCTCACCGGCAGGAAACTCTTGTTCAATGAACTCGTAGTTCTCGTTCAGCCGTTGAACTGCTTCCGTGGCGTTTGACGTATCGAAATCCTCGCCCGCCAGCAGCGCCAGCATGCAGTCGCGCCTGTCGGGGACGTCGAGGTTGAGCGTCCTCTGACCGTAGTGCGTAGAGGCAATCATCGGCTCCAGTGCCGGGTTGTCGATCCCCGCATCCTTCAGGCAGCGATGTAGGTAGATGAGCAGCAGGGTCAGGGTGGAGAGGCGCTGCTGCCCGTCAGCGAGATAGCGGATGCCATCCTTCTCGCTGGTGATGATCGATCCCAAAAAGTACCGTCCGTAACCAGCAACCTGCTGGCGTTCATGGCCGGGCTCGTAGTTTTCGAGGAATGCTTCCGTCAGGTCTTTCAGCAACTCCTCGACCTGCCGTTCACCCCATCGATACTCCCGCTGAAAGTAGTCGATCCCGTAGCGGCGATTCAGAAGAACCTCACGAACGGTGCGGGCAGCGGCGGTGATCTGCTGCATGGAGCTATGCCTTCCTAACCAAACTAACAAATCCGGAGTTCATGCCGCCCACATCGCCGACAGAGCCTCAGCCTGCTGGAGCACGTTCTGGACGGCCGCATCCTGCAAGTCCGGCGGATAGCCGAACTTCCGTAGGATGCGCTTCACCAGAACCCTGATCCACGCCCGAGCCCGTCATCGCACCCTCCTCGCCATAACTTCCTCTCGATCATCGATGTTGATGATTCGGTCGTCACAGGCGAGCACATCGGTGACTGGCAACCAGATGGAGGAGATCACGGTATCCACCGGGTCAACTCTCCAGACAGAGCCGTCGCTGAGGATCAGGACAGCGCCATTTGCCGCGACGCTATCTATCCACAACCCGTCTTCGCAATCGGACAGCCGTGGCCGACGCTGGGCGGGAGCGCGCACCGCCGGAGGCACGGATCCGGTGCGTGGAGCCGTCGGCGAGGCTCCTTGAGCCGCTGCGCGCTGCTCCGCGTTCACAACGCGACGTTGCTCATCCGGCGTTAGCAACGAACGTCGGCAGAGACTTGAATAGCGGCCATCGAGACAGACGGCCAGATTGTGCTGGCGTTCCGCCCCATCAACTACGCGCGCTTGTTCTGCGGTCAGGAGGTTGCGACGGCATAACGCAGGGGTCCGCCCGGTCTGGCAGACCTCGAAGTTCGCGCGCCTCTCCGCCGCATCAACCCGCTGCCGCTCGTCGGGCGAGAGTAGCGCATGACGACAGAGTGCGGGGTAGCGTCCATCGAGGCAGGTGTTGAGGTTGGCCCGACGCTCTGCCGCATCCGCAGTCTGCCGCTGTGTGGGAGTGAGGCGTGTTCGGTCACAGAGCGCGGGGTATCGCCCATCCGTGCAGGTTCGCAGGTTCTCCTCGGCCGAGACTTGCGCAACGGCCGGAACGACTGGCACGACGACGGCCGTGGCGGCAAGGACGAGCAATGCCCGTAACATGCGCCAGAGCGATTGGATGGGCTCGCCTTCGGCTGACCGAGCGAACGTGAAGCTAACTGGCATCGCTCGACTACGCCGAAGCATGCGCCACAGCAGCGGAATCGATGTCGAACCCGTTGGTGTTGCGGCGCTGCACAAGCTTCGGTCGCGAGCGCGCCTTCACCTTCGTGCCTATGGCGAGGGTTTGGATCACGTAGCGGCTGTAAGCGACTACCCTCGACGTCACGGCGAGAGCCTCCCCTCGCGCTCATGAAGCCCGGCACTCACCGATGTGCGGCCCTCCAGAGTGCCTATGGCCGCGCTTTGATGATCGGCGCGACGGAGATTCAACAAGCACTCCCTGATCTTCGTCGAATGGACCCCATGGTGAGCCTCGCGATGGTGCGCTGGGCAGACGCAGGCCGCATTCTCCGGTGTGTCGTCTCCTCCTGCGGCAAGCGGATCGATATGGTGGACCTCGCAATAGGGGCGGCCGTCGCGGTCAACGAACGTGGGGTGCGAGCAGTTGGTCACTTCGCAGCGAAACCCAGCCCGCACCTTTGCAATCGCCACGATCAGCGGGTCACGCTCGAACCTCTGGTTGGGAGCGGCGATCACCTTCGGCTTCGGTGGACGGCTCGCTGCGCGATGCCGGGCCATCAGCGAAGCCAGAGGCTCCGACGCCAGCCTCCTCGCTTCCCGCTCGACGGCCTCATCTTGCGCAATGGCCACGTCGGGAGGACCTGCCTCGGCGTCCGCCCATAGCCTCCGATACTCAGCATCAAGCGCATCGCCGTTTAGGGTCCCGCTTACCGGTTCAAAGAACCTCGTCCAGACCATGTCGTCCACGCCGCCACCGCCCGACAATCCCTTCCGAGTGTCACGCGGATCGAGATGACGGAAGTTCATAACCTTGTTGTAAACGCCGGGAACCGCTCGACCGATCCGCAGTGCCATGTCTGCCACGGGAGAGCCGGACAAGCCGGACACGGGGCCGCCGTAGGTCTCGTTGTAGACCCAGAGCGCGGCGACGGACTCGGCGTAAGTGAAGTTGCGCCCAGTTTTGGCCCACAGGGCGGAGAGCCGCGCTGCCTGCTCGGCGGTGAGCAGGAAGTTCGTAGCGTTAGGAGCCTTCAAGATCGTCATGTCGCGCAGCACTGGGTCCTCCAGTGCCCACTTCCGCTGTACGACCTCCTTCGCGACACCCGCGATGCGGACCGTCCGCAGGCTCACCCGAAGGCGTGACGCCGTCGGATCGCCAGTGCGCCAGAATGGTTGGGACGCGGCGTCATCGGGGCGTTCTGAGGGAAGGTCCGCGATCTCAGTCTCGCCGACCACGCCGCTGCGGGCCTCGTCCTCTCCCGCCACAGCGCGCCAGACAAACACCCGATCTCCGACGCGCATGCGGTCCCCGCTGCGCGTCACCAGCCAAGAAAACTCAGACGGTCGTGTCCCGAGGAAACCGTCGATGTCGAAGGTTTTCGGGTTCGCCTGAAATAGCCACGTCTGGGTCATACCAAAATCCTGACCTCGTTCCACGACAGCCTTACCGCCTCCGCTCGGGGTACACTGGCTTCAGGCATTCATGCGCCCTTTGTTCCTATGTTCATGCGCCCAAGAGCATTGGCCACCTCGTCTCGCATTCGCCACTGCCATTGGCCATCCTCTCTTTCGGGACCGGGACCTGCGCCCGTTGCCAGCGTCGTAGTCCACATCGTGGTTCCATAATTCCGCCTAGCGGGTCGGTAATCGAGATCCTCGGCAATCATCCTGCTGAGGAGGCCGAGTGCTAGTTCGCCGATGAGTAGCTGTCGTATCCGGCAGCCGCCGCGATCAGGGTGGCGGTGAGCGTCCTGCCCGACGCCTCATAGAGGGCCTTGAGCATCAACCAGTGATGTCTGCCGATCTGCCCATCGAGACGGCTGAACGCGTCGGCGAACTCATCGGCGGTCGGAATGGAGTTGTTCCTCGCGGCAAGCTGCTCGGCGCCGCGTCGGTTGAGCGCCACCTTCTTGCTCAGTACGGCTTCATCGTGCGCTCCACCTTTGGCGTCGGCCACAGCACATAGCCCCAAGAAGGCTCGGGCCTTCACCTTAGCGCCGACCACCAGCGTCCTGATCACATAACGGCCGTAGACGAGTTCCTTCGACCTCAAACTCATGGCGATCTACTTATCCCGATATCCGAGTTCCGTACCTTGGAGCCTGATACCCGCTTCAAATGGTGAGCGCCCATGCGCCGACAGCCATTTAAATCACTGACGTCGACATCAGAAACGGCCCTCAAAATTCTTTCGTAGCTCCTCCTGCACGCGTGGCCCGACGAGAAAGCGAGCGCGGGGGGAGAATTGAAGATCATGAGCGAGCGCGCGTACACTTTTCCACTTCACCGACTCTTTTCCACGTCGCAGTCCGACACCATCGACCACCTCTACGAGCTTAGCTAGAGCCTCAGCAGAAAGGCCGACGGCGTGCGGGGTATGTGTGTATTCCCATCCATTCATCAGACCAACATCATCATTGTCACCAAGCTCCGTTTGTGGAAGCTTGGACGGCGGGGGCAATAGGTACGCCTCATTCAAAGGCATTAGATCTTTTGCCTCGTCGAAATGCAGATCTCCCTTTGCATTTTCGAGCCACGGACTAACGCTGCCTGAACTAAACAGATAAAGCTCGTCACGCGCCCTTGTCATTGCCACATACAGCAGACAGCCATGCCTGAAAGACTCTTCCTCAGGCATATCTCTCGGCGGCAATACACCGTCACGGCAGTTCACAATAAGCATAATGTTGAATTCGTAGCCTTTGGTCTGCTCCAGATCTGACAATACAAGCCCCACTTCTGCCGGATCGTGGGTACCATCTAAGACGGGAATTCCAAGTTTTTCTGCATAGAATTGCACCTCCCGCAATGAGTATCCAGCCAACGCAATGCAGCATCGATGCTCGGGATGGTCTTCAAGGTCGACATCTACAAAGCTGCGGGCACGGGCTATCTCCTCCTCCAAACTCGATGCAGACAACACCATTGGAAGTGCACCCGAGCGGTTCGCGAGAACGGGGTCCAGAAGCTCCAAATCAGATGAATCAATCAAAGTCTCATCGAGATTCTTCATCAACACATTGAACGCCGCCTTCAGGATCTCTCTAGTGTTTCGGTAGTTTCTCGTGATTCGTCGAGACCTTCCATGCGTCAGGATACCAGCGTCACTTAAAGTACGATGCTTGGGAAGCACGTGCTGCGCTATGTCGCCGCACAAGAAGAGATCATTCCTTCCTTCCTTAACCAGCCTCCTGATGATCCCCAACTCAGTGGTTCCGAAATCTTGCGCCTCGTCGATGATTGCAGCATCGTATACGGGCAACAATGCAATCTCATGAGCGAGAACGGCTGTCGTTAATCCGAGATAGTCGATCACACCGACATCACGCATCTTCTTCTCCCACCCGGATAGACCCGCAAGTAGGAGAGTGCGCCAATCGGAAGTCAGTGGGAGTTTGCGTCCGATCCGCTCAAGCTGGTTATAATGCTCGCGCCCCCACGGCTTAACGGCCGTCCTGATCCAATCAAACTCCTCCCGAACATAGGTCTCCGCCCAAACGCCTCGCGCAGCGAGGCTTTGATGCACGGGCCATAGAACGCGCGCGTCGACGTTATTGTTCCAACACCGATAATATTCTCGAAAAACTTCATCCATGTGCTCTCCCAGCTTCCATGTAACATCATCGTAGAGACGCGCATTCTGCGGTTCTCTCTCATTTAGAATCTGCTGGCAAAGCTGGAAGAAAGACGTGACATGTATCCGTGAGCGACATTCCTCAGTCGGTGACGCCGCCTCAACCAAGCGTTCGATGAGTCCCGACAAACTCCTATTGAGCGTCACTACCAGTACTCGGCGCCCCTCCGCCTCACTCGCGAGCCTGACAGCACGGCGAACCGCAACGCAGGTCTTCCCGGAGCCACTAACACCCGACAACTGCGCAGGACCTTCAAAATCTGCCTTGACGGTGGCTTCTTGCTCGGGATGCATATGCAGGAGCCAGTCGAAGTATGGTGCCGAGCGCGAGAATCTATCCAGCCATTCTGCATGTTCTGGACTACCCACTCGAATGCGCCGCATTTCGGCGCCATCCGCAATCTCTAGAAGCTCCGCAGGGTCCAGATCGTCGAGAGGTCGGACATCCCCCTTAGCCAAGCCAATGCTCGACTCTGCTCCTTCCACATCTCCAGCAAGAAGTAGACACATTACGTCGTAGACTAGTCGCCCTTTTTCTACATCAGGGACTCGTTCACAGATATCCCGCACATCATCCGATATCGATGCCTCATCGAGGGCGTACAACTGCGCCACCAACCTTGGAGAAACTCCTTCGAGTAGGAAATCATGATGTTCTTCAGCGAGTCTATCCATGATCTTGCCGCGCGTTGGAACGGTTTCGCGGCGGATCATCTCGTCAGGCAGCTTGCCGCTTTCATAGACACGCTTCCAACGACCGTCCTTGTCTCGGGCGGGCTTCAGTCCCGAATTGGAGTTGATCCACTTGTCGGCATCTGAGTGTGTTCCCGCGTAACAAAAGAAACACGCCGAATCATTCTGAACGGTCACGAGGCGGTAACCATCCCCCAAGTCATACTTCACCGCATGATCGATTCGATTTTCGCCATGATTAGTTACAGGGACACCCCGAAACGGCTCTTCCTCGATGCCAAGCCTTCCGAGAATTCCATGAACTTTTTCTGCGCGCTTTTGGCCAAGGCCCCCACCATTAAAGAGCGCTGAAAGCGCGCGGTCGAAGTCCTTCAGGCGAATATAACTGATCTTACCGCTCGCCAAAGGCTCCGGTGATGTGCGTGCCGACATGGCAATCTGACTCCCGACTCAGCTTTCAGCTTTTTTCGACATTGCGTATGCCGTCGCCGACGACACTTTCGGACGCGTTCCGCATGCTGATTCTGCGATGCGGCTGCCCAAAAAGGACCGCCGACGTCATGTTCCAGTCCACGCCAAAGGGTGGGTTCGAGATGCAGTAGTCGACGGCGCGGCCCGAGTGGCCGTCCTCGGTGAAGGAGTTCCCAAAGGCGATGTTGCTCGCGTCCTGCCCCTTGATCAGGAGGTCCGATTTGCAGACCGCGAATGACTCTGGGTTCAACTCCTGCCCGAACGCGACCAGCCGCGCCTGTGGGTTCAGTTCTCGCAGATACTCCTCAGCGACCGAGAGCATCCCGCCAGTGCCACATGCGGGGTCGTAAATCGACCGGATCACGCCGGGCTGCGTAAGTGCGTCGGTGTCCTCCGTGAGCAGGAGGTTCACCATGAGGCGGATGACCTCGCGCGGTGTGAAATGCTCACCGGCCGTCTCATTCGACTGTTCGGCAAACCGCCGGATCAGTTCCTCGAAGACGTAACCCATCGCAAGGTTCGAGACGCGATCCGGGTGAAGATCGACATCGGCGAAGCGGGAGACGACGAGATACAGCAGGTTCGCCGCGTCCAGCCGTGCGATCTGTGCGGTGATGTCGAACCGCGCGAGGAAGACGTCACGAACCGTGGGGGAGAAGCCGTTGACGTAGTCGCGAATGTTGTCCGCGATCCCAGCCGGGTCGGACTTCAGAAGCGCAAACGTGAACTTCGAGGCGTTGTGGAAGGAATGCCCGGCTGCCCGGTTCAGGATGGCTTCACGCATCTCCTCGTCGGCTGCGGCCGGGATCGAGGCAGCCGCCTTGAGGATGGCGTCCTTCTTCGGCTCCAGCAGACAGTCGAGACGCCGAAGGACCGTGAAAGGCAGGATTACCTTCCCGCAGTCGGAAGCCTTGTAGTCCCCGCGCAGGAGTTCCGCGATGGACCAGATGAGCGCAGTCTGCTCGGTGTGCCTTGCCTGTTCGGCCCCGGTCATGTGTTCTGGCAGTCCTTTTCGTGCGCCGGACAGCCATGAACTGGGTCCCGAAACTCAAGACCCTGTGGGGCTTCCTTGCGCAGGTATTTCTTCGGACTGAAGGATCACCCGCCGAATCAGTATTGCGCAAGGGCTGAGAGGTTGAATACCGCCGCCACGGGCGTGAGGGACCATCAAGCCGAGGGCTGCGCATCCGGATGGGTTAGGCAGCCCGCGTCCGCGTCTGGCGAAGCCGCCCGCGCGATCCGCAGCGCCGACGCGGGCGACACTCCACCGATCCGGGCAGCGGCCCGGATTCCAGCCCCACCCGCGAGCGCCGCACGGACCTTCTGGACCCTGTCATCCGGCACCCGAGGACGCCCGATATGCTGCCCGGCTGCCACCACCTGAGCCTGCCCGTCCAGCGTCCGACGACGTCGTTCCGCCCGGCCGAGATCCGCCAAATGCGGCCCGGCCGCCAGAAGGGCCGCGCCCTCCGCTACGGCCCGCTGTGGGGCAACGTCATGGACCAGCAACCGGACGCCCGCGTCCCGGAGGCTCACGAGGAACTTCCCCAACGCGGTCGGCGACCCGCCGACGACAGGGAGCGACCAGATCGCGACCACGTCGATGTGCCCGGACCGGACCGCGTGCATCAAGGCAGACAGACCCTTCCGGGGCTCCCGGGCGCGGGCATGACGCGACGGGGCATCCCGAAAGACCCGAATGGGCTGATATCCGAGTTCGGTGGCGAGATGACGGAGAGCGACTTCCTGCTGGGAAGCCGAAGTCGAAAGCCGGTTTGTGTCCCGAGCGTAAATTGCCAGTCGCTTCACGGCGCTGAAGAGAATCAGAACTGCTTCGGCGTCAACCAATTTCCTTCTGAATGGGACGCCGAAACTTTCGCCAACGCGACCCGGACGGTCTGGGTGATACGCCAGAGACTTTTGAAACAGGTTCCGAGCAGTTCCGGATACCGACAACCGCCCGGAATCAAAATCGCCCCTACGGTCAGAATTCGAGGTTCCAAACGACAAATCGCATCGACGTTTTTCGAGATTCCTGATAAAAAGACTCAATGACCTCGACGGAGATGACTGCTGGGCACGAATGTGCGCCGATGTTGAATCGCGTTTGGGGGAGTCACCTCTCCCCCATCATCGCGAAATTGATCGTCGCAGAACCGACTCTCGGTCAACGGCTGGCCTTGGCATCGCCGCGTATCGTCCATGCCGTCGCGATCTATGTCGACCGGGCGATCAATGCAGGAACTCCGACTTCCGAGATCGCCCGAAATCTCAATGACGAAGATGTCCGGGATTTGCTGCCCCTCGTGATGCCGGACCCACATCCCCGACTTTTTGGTCTGCTGGGGCGTGCCGGGAACAGGGTTCGAGAAGGATCCTTCTATCTCCGCCTGAACGCAGCCTTGCATGGCCCGGCTTTGGATTTCGTCCTTCGGGCAGATCCTATTGATACGGCGGCCGTGGACCTTGCCGAGCAGTACGGACGCGACCCGGTCATGCTCGCCGCACAGCATGCCATCGGACGCGACCTGCTGCGTGGACGTGCCTTAGCTGGTGTTCTCGCCCTGCTGCGCGCCCTCGGCGTTGCACACGACATCGAAGCCCTGCCGCGCGGCTCGGGCTGGCGGGCCATCCACCGGAGGATCGAGACTGACTTCGGTCGAGTTCAGGGACCGCCCTTGCCGTTCGCGAGCCCGGACGGCTGGTACCACATCAACGATGTCGCGGACCTCAAGCGCGTCGGACGTCGCCTCAACAACTGCCTCGTCCAGTTCGCCGGGGGTGGCCTTGACCATTACCGCCGTATGATCGCCGGAGAGGTCGTGCTGCTGACTACCGAGATGCCGTTGCCGCTGATCGCGGAAGTCGAGCGCGTGGGGCCTGTCGCGTGGCGCATGGGCAGTTTCGTCGGCAGGCGGAACCGATACGCTGATGACGAACTTCGCTCCGACTTCTTCACCGCGCTGTCGAGCGCCATGTCGGCAGCAGGACATGTCCTTCTCGACGGTAACCCCTTCGTGGATCTCGATATCGTCGCGACCAAGGGCGGCATTGGCGGAAGCGACGCTCGTTGGCTTGAAGGCTGAGCCTCATGCCCGACCTCCCGGTTCACTCGTCTCCATCGAGGAAGGCCGAGGCCGTCGTCGACCGGTCTAGTGGATCGGGTGCAGGGCCACGAAGCGGCTTGCGCCCTTCCGCTTCGGCGGCTCGCCGGTCATGGCCACGATCCCGCGCTGGACGTCTGCGATGAGACGGACCAGTCCGGCGATCTCGGCTGGCGGAGCGTCGGATCGACGAAGGCATTCGGCTGCGTCATCGAGGCGGTCCACGGCCGCCAGCAGCTTGTCGTCCTCGGAATCGAGCATTGGGAAACTATAGACGGCTTTCAAAGGAGCTTGAACGTCGCCGCTCGCCCTGCCGAGCATGCAGTCGGGGACCGAGCAAAGCCAAGAGCGGCGACAACCTGCCAGAACCGGAATACCAGTCCTAGGTTCTCAAGCAAGATCGCGAGCGCCGATGCTCGTTTTTTTGGACACCTAGCTGCCTGCCAATCAACGCGCGAGCGAATTTTTTGGTTGTCACGCCACCGCTCGCTCGATAGCGTGAGCACATCCTGCTGCGTAACGAGCGCCTGCAGGGCAACAAAAAATCGTTCAACGCTAATCGATCATCATCAAGCATGCGTCGTAGCTAAGTACGAGCCGCGCAGATGATGTTTCGAGAATAGGAAGGATCAAGGGTTTCTCCCTACAGCCTGATCCGGCGCGCCGATCCTTCCAAGTGTATTTCTGGTGAGCGATCTCGCCATCGCCCGCAAGGGTGAGGATGCTTCAACGCGACATTAGGGAGAACGAACAATGGCTGACATCGAGACCCTCAATGCGATGATGATCAAGCTGCAACAGATCATCACCGGCCCAGCCGATGGTACGACTTTCGCCATGCCGGAAAACAGCTTTGTGTCGTTCTGCATGCCCGGTATCGCAATCTCGCAAGAGGACGTCGATTTTGGCTTCGTATCTCCGACTCCACAGCAGAATGAAGCCATGGCGGACTGGAGTGCGCTGGTGAACTCCGCCCCGCCTGTGCGGGGGCGCTTCACCGCCGGTACCGTCAAGCTATACGAAGCCTACGGGATGATGCTGCGCGATGCGATTCTTCCGCAAGTTCAACTCTCCATTCAGGAACAGAACTCCCTGAACGCTGCGCACAAGCTGCTGTATCGCGAAATCGACACTATCGGCCTTGACGGCGGAGCAACAACCCGGATCGCTGAGACGCCCTTGTTCGAAGCCTATTTGGAACGGCAAGTTGCATGGCAGCAGGCTTCCGAAGCCCTCAAGATGCTTCAGGCCGACACGCTTTATTCGGACGACCCCAAGGCGCAAGCCAAATGGGCGCTAGTCGGCCCTACGGTCCGCCAGAGGGTCACCGCCGCCAAGGCGAAGTTCATGATCGTCAAGCAGCAGGTCGAAGATGCTCTGAGCACTATCGCCACGGTAGGCGGGCGTGGACCCCAACGGTACTGGGCGCTCCTCAAAGACGCGTACGAAGACAACCAGAAGGAAACGGCTGGTGGCGGCACCTTTCTGCCGACCAAATACTTCCCGAACAAGTTCTGGGATGCGGCGAGCGCGGGGGGGTGGTCTGGGTTCAGCTACAATCACGAAGAAGAACACAAGATCAATGAATCGAGCCAGACCAGTGGCGGCCTGAGCGGCGGTTTTGGTGTTGGGCTCTGGAGTGTCAGCGCTGGAGGCAATTATGCCGAGCAGAAGACCTTCATGAAGACGGACACTAGCAAGGCGTGGGTCAAGGCCAAGCTCGTCAACGTCCCGCTTCGTCGGTCTTGGTTCGACGCCACCGTTTTCCGCAGCCGGGCGTGGAAGTTCGATAAGAACATCAACAACACCGTGTTCTCGGATGGCGGCGATCCGCCCGCCGGTGAGATGCCCGCCATCATCACGAGCGTCATCTTCGCCAAGGAGGTGAGCATCGGGGTCAACTGGTCAAGCACAGAGGACACGAGCTTCGCATCTCAACTGTCGGTCAACGCTTCGGTTGGGTGGGGACCCTTCTCGGTGCGGGGCAACTATTCCCGCAACACCAACCGCACCACGCATGACTTCGTGAAGACCGACGCTGGCATCGAGATCCCGGGCATGCAGATCATCGGTTTCGTCTGCGAGAAGCTGCCAAAGTGCCCCAATCCGGACCTCGACTTGAATTGGCCAGCGTGATCGATCATGCAGCACACGATCATGCAACGCTCCCTACTGGCCATCGCGCTTGTCGTGCTCGGCGGGTGCGATTGGGGAGAGCGCATTACGGCACTTGAGCAGAGGGCTGATCGAATGGATCGGACCGCCTCTGACCTTCGCGGTACCGTCGGGGCTCTCGACGATAACGTCGACATCCTCAGCGCGCAGGTCAACGGCCTTTCCCGTCTTGTGCGCGGCCGGAGCCGACTGGCCGCCACAGTGACGGATAATCAATGGCGGACCATCTACGGCAACAACACGGGCCGGAGTCAGATGGTTCGTATGACGCATCAAAGCGGCAATGGCGGGACGCTCGAATTGCGTTGGTCTCCAGTTGCGCAGAGACCACCAGCCACGGTTCCCGGTATGGACCCGCCGCCCGTTGTTGGGGCCAGTGAGCCGTTAGATCTCAGTCCAATCGGATCGCAGCGTATTCAGCGCCTGATGTGCGGCTACGAGATGCAGGCTCGGACGTCGGCCGGGAACACTCAGCGCATCGATATTCTCGTCATGGAAGACCCCAACCCGCGATCTTGCGACCGCATTTGAACATTGGTGAAGCGGGCATGCCCCGCTTCACCAATCCATGGCGGCGAGGTCGCGCCCTCACTAGGAGGCATGTATGTCTGGCGACAAAAATCGGTCGGCTGGTGACCCGAATGTCACCGCGCTCGGACTCACAAAAGATGGGCTTGCGGTAACTGGGGCAGTCTCGGCGCTTCTCGCACTTATGTCCAACAGCCTGAAGGGCAGCACACTCATCAGTTCGATCCCAATTTACGTGCCGTTCGTTGCCGTCGCGATCCTATCAATTGCACTATGCGTGATGTTGAACGCTCTAAGCAGGATAGACGCCCGATCCATCGCTCAGACTGTCGTTATTGTCTTCATCAGCCTCGTGACTTCGTTCCTCCCCATCGAGGCGATATGGGATCGGGCCAGAAGTGCGGCGCCACAGAGTACGGGAAACACCCAACCTGCCTCCGTCCCTGCGGGAGCCCAAACACCTCCGCGCCCGCCCACCGCACCGTTCCGACTGGAGATCAACTGATGCGAACGCTCGGCCTCGTTCCCTTCTCGCTAGTGCTTAGTCTATCGGCGAACGCGCAGTCTGCTGATGCTTCTGCTACGACGGAGACGGTTCACATCGAAGCCACCACTTCTAACTGTGTAGACCCGAACCGAACCTCGCGGGAGGTTTGTCCTCCGCCCGGATGGAGGATCACCCCGGTTGGACCGCCCGAGTATGGGTCTCTGAACGGGCCAAATAGCGGCATATCGATATCGCCGTTCACGCGTTCAGATGGCGCTCAATGTTATCGAATGATAGCCACTGCGAATCCTCACGGCGAGGACCAGCTTCTCTTTGGTATTCGGAACTGTCGAGGGCGGGGATGGGTTAACGGGCGCGTCACGTTCCGTGGTGAGCGTACAAACTAATGTCCTGCCCGCTCCGTTCGCCGGATTTCCAGCAAACGGAGCAGTTCAGCGGGCTACTGACAATATGAGCACGTGGCTTGAGAACGAAGTTCGTAGGACTGCGGAGTCGGGACACTAGGTTCAGATCTGGTATGGGAAGCGGGCTTGCCACGACCCGGCTTCCGCTTCCGTCTGGAAGCCATCCGCGTCGTCGACTTCATCGAGAAACGCGACAACCGACCGCATCAGCGAGTTGAACGCACGATCCCGAACCGCGACTTCGACGCCGGACGCCTCGACCTGAATTCGCGTAAAGTCGTGCTCGGAAAGCTGCACACCAAACACAACGTCCCCTTCCCATGCTGGAAGGCGACCTTCGATGCGGTCGCAAATCAGGTCCGGGAGTCCGTCACGTAGATCGTCGAGGCTCATCCATTCCACAAGCTCTGCCACCGCGACATCATCGTTGATCATCGCAGCAACCATGTCCCGACTCAGCGGGAGCAGCGCTTCATGAATCATCGTAGCTCAATACGAAATCATCCGGCTCTGTGATGGCACTGTCGAGGGGCTCTGGTCCCCGTATCAGCACGCCGGAAGTTCCGACTTTCTAGCACCTATGGCCGGTTCGCCCGAATTCATTCGACGCAGTTGGCGACGATTTTCACACCGGACCGAAGGACGGCGTGGTGAAGTGCAGAAGTTCACCGCGCGACTTCGCCGCCCATTTCAAACCCCAAAGCAGGTAAACGGGAAGGAAAGTAGCCGGGGCAATCCCGGGTAGTGATGAGGATCGATCCTCAGTACGCCCCTTGGATCGGCACTCGGGATCGACCTTCATAACGGGCATAGGATGGTCGTACAGGCCAGCCACGGGAATTTCGGTCTCGTTAGACCTGCGAACGGCAAAGCGACGTGTGCGGTCATCCTATGCTAACCTCTGCCCGACCAAACGAGATGACCAACCACGACGACGACCGAGAGCCGTAGCGGAGCGCAGCGAAGCGGAGGCGAAGGTCGACGTCCGGACGGGCGCGCAGCGCACGGCCGTCAAGATCGATCTAGTCGAGAACGGTCACGATGAGCGTACGTCTGCGTCGGCCAACTTGTCGGGTTGAAGACCCGTTACTCCTATTTCCTTCCCCGAGCAGGGGAAGTCCTTAGTAAGAGGAACTGGTCTCCGCCCTTCGTTACTAAGGACTTCCCCACTTCCCCGTCATTCCCGATCCATGTCGATGGATACCGAACGTACGCACAGCCTCACTTTTCGGACATCCCGTCGTTGCCCTGTCGTCAGGCCGGGGAAGTAGGGAAGCTGCGCACACCCGACTTCCCCACGTCCTGACCTCCCCACGGCTGGGGAAGTCGCCGACTAGATCGACGTCCCCACTTCCCCTCGAATGAATTCGGCGATTCCAGCCTTGGATGCTAAATACGGTCGCGACGGGATTGCCTCGTCGCATGTCTCGAACGGTTCCGTGGGGCGGCATTGCAAGGCCGCTCCACAACTACTCGAACCAGAGACATAACCGTTGGACATTTGAGATGAACATTCTTCCTCCGTTCGCAAGAACGGATTTCGCTGAAGTGCAGGTTTTCGACAACCGACATCAGACCACGACCAAGTCTCGCACCGGCAAGGCCGCGATGAAGGTCAAAATTTCCACCCTCACGGTCCCAGAACTGGATTTCAGCAAGGCTATCCGTGCCGTCAACGACGCTGCCATGCAGCCGCCAGCCGCGTTCGTGAAGTCGGTGCAGAAGCGGGTCTCGTCGATGACGCTGACGGCTGAACGGGCGGCTAAAGTTCGCTGCATCGCGAGCGACGCTAACCGGTTCTCCCTCGTCGGGCTGGTCAAGGAGAACGACATCTGCGTAGTTCTGCATCGCGATGATCGGCTCGCTCCCCAGAGCGTGACGCTTCACTATCCAGACGGCCATACGATCTTCGTCGAAGATGGCTTCGGCCGGGACGAGAACGCTTCACCGAACGCCGCCATCTGGCGTCAGTACTACGACCCGAACGGGTTCCACGGGAAGCATGGCAGCGGACCGATCCTCGCGGCACTGAACCGAAAGGTCTCGACTAGGCCGGAGACGCCCCTCGCGGCTGATGAAGTTCTCAACGGTCTTCTTGACATCGTGACGACGCTGACCACGCGGTTAGATGCGGCGGCTCGGTCCAACGCCGACCTGACGACGAAGCTCGCGGTCGTGTCCGCAGACAACACCGCGCTCGCGGAAGCTCTTGCAGTTCTTGAGCAGCAGTTCGAGGACCTATCTCGGCAGGTCAACTCCCTAACGTCGATGCGCGTCGTTCAGGAACCCGAACTGAGCGACGTTCCGCTCGTCAGGGCCGGGGATATCCTGTCTCGGCTTCCCGGCTGAAAAGGAGGGGCGGCATGACGGAGATGATTCATGTCCTCCGGACTGAGTTCGACGTCTACGGCCCAGTCAACATTACGCGCGACGGCCGCCGCATCCCGGCGCGAGACCTAATCGCTATGGCGTCGGTCTGCTTCGAGGCGTACGGCCGCACGACGTGGTTGCGTTTCGGACGCGAGCACCGGGAAGACGGACCGGCAGTCATCCCGGATGATGGAGGTACTGAGTGGTACCGGGACGGCGAACTGAATCGTGTGGACGGCCCGGCTGTCACGTGCAGCACCGGAGCCGAGGAATGGTGGATCAACGGTCAACCACATCGCGACTTCGGCCCTGCCTTCACCCACGAAGACGGAACCGAAATGTGGTTCCTCCACGGTCGTGAGCTTCGCGACGTCCCGAACTGGATCGTCGAGAACGGGCTTCCGCCATGGCGACTATGGCAGGACATCGACCGGGTGCATTTCAAGCTGCGATGGGGATGACCTTCACTGCACGCGCTCGATAATGACCTTCTTGCCTCGTGAGAGAAGTACGAACAGTCCTAGGATCACGTCACCGGCCGCCCAGATCATCAAGACGAAGCCCATGCCCATGGTAGTTCCTACCGCGTAACCCGCACGGCTTGCTTCGTCCGTCAGCCGTCCGTACTCAACGGCGTTACCAGCAAGCCCGGCAAAGAACGCATAGGCCATCAACAGATTGAAGCCGATAAACGCCAAGAGGAACAACCATCCGAAAAACCCACGCTGGCGCTTCTCGATCAACACACGTGTATTGCTCATCTTTTCCCCCAGCGTCCGTATTGCGAGTGATCGTAGGCTTCACAGGCGCGAGAGCCAAGATACAATGGGGCCTCGACGGCTCGCATTCCTCGAAACGGCAACTGATGTTCGCGCGTGAGTGGCTGTGGGTACGCTCCTGTGAGCCGCCGCCGTCTAGAGAGAAGTGGGGTCCGGGAATGAAGTTGCTACTCCTTCTTCAAGTACTTGGAATGATGGTGGCGACGCCTACGCTTGCTGCTTGGCGCGTAGACGAGGATCGTGACCGCATTACGGATCGGGTTTCCGTTTTTGCCTACACCCGCGCCATCGACAGCAATGTGCGCGCGACCGACGACCCCATGCTTATCCTGCGCTGCCGGGCTGGAAGGACTGAGGTCTATCTCGAAACCGGGACATACCTCGGCTTCGGTGACGTCATGACCACATACCGAATCGACAATCGCCCCTCCGTGCGGCGAGGGTTTCCCGTGGGATCAGGCGGGAAGTCCATATTCCTGCCCGACGCGATTCGAACCATCCGGTCGATGATGGACAGCAGCCGACTTCTGATGCGGCTTCAGCCGTACCACAGAGATGGCAGCATAGAACTTGAGTTCGACATCAGTGGCCTGAGGGAGGCGATTCCGCCCTTGCAACGGGCGTGTGGCTGGCGGTGATTGAGCCAAGATCGGGCTGCCGAACTGGCCGGAATCGTTCCTCGTAGACTGGAGCCACTCGAAACCGTTCGAGGACTACCATGAGCAAACGGTAGGAGGGCGGACTTCGTGAACGCAGGTGTCGTATGGTTCTGGATCGTCGTTGCCGTGATCCTGCTTCTCATCACTCAGTTCCTTGGTCCGCTCAGGGGAATTGGTTCGTTCTGATCCTCAGCGACGCCCCCTTCATTCGGCCGCCTGCTGGCCCTGCTTGAGTCCGAACGTTGGGTCCTTCTCGATCAGCGTCGAGCGGAAGCCATGCCGTCGCGCCGCTATGCCGGTCGTGCCCGATCCCGCAAACGGGTCCAGCACGTGCCCGCCCAGCGGCGTCAGAAGCCGTACGAGATCCTCCATAAGCCCAAGAGGCTTCTGGGTCGGATGAGCGCCGTACCGGACGCGTGGATGGGACAGGATAGGGTCTGGCCAGTCACCATTGCGGCGGATGGCGTCGATGTTCATGGCCCCGACACCATGGGCTCGGAGGTTGTCGATCATCCGCCCCTCGACTGGGCGCTGTGCGATGATGATTGGCTCAATGGTCGGCTTGATCGAGTTCTTCCCGTAAAACCAACCGCGCCACTGCTTTGCCTCGCGGCTGACATGCCGCTCATACTTAATCCGAAGGCCGGTTCCGTTTCGCCGCTGCTGCTCAAACCGCTGGTTGGCGGTGCAGATGCCCGACATCTTGGTCAGGCCGACGATCTTCCGATGCGTCAGGTTCTCCCGGTCGAACAGTTCCGAGACGTTGATCGGCCTCGGGATGCCATGATTTGCGCGCCAGTAGAGCGGCGGCAGGATCGTGAAGCCCGCGTCTTCGATGGCGGTCGTAACCCGATGCTGCATTCGAGGTGCAGCGAACGCGGCCACGTAGCCACCCGGCTTCAACGCGCCATGGAGAAGGCGCCAGAGGTCGACCGAGAACGCGATCTCATCGTCCCACTTGAGGCCGTACACCGAGATCCCATAAGGCGGGTCGGTGACAATGCTGTCGAACCGGGTTCCAGCATCGACTAGTTCCGGGATGACGTCCCGGCAGTCCCCTATCAGCATCGAATCCCCGGCTCAACCTAGACGCGGAACTCTATGCATCGCGATTCCGTGTGCCTAGACGCAAAACGGTGCCCGAAGGCGCCGTTCATGCCCAACGAAGATTCTTCGTCAGACTTTGAAGTCGTCCAAGGTCGCCCCCTTGTCGAGTGCCTCCTTGAGCCACGCCGGGCGGGGTCCGACACCCGGCCACGCGTTGCCGTGCTGGTCACGGTACTTCGCAGGGCGGCCCGCAGGAGCCACACCGGAAGCCTTTCGGGCGCCCTTCCGGCCCCGTCCGGTCGCTTCGACCAGCGAAAGACCCAACGAAGCGGCCCGTTCCTGAAACTCCAAGATCAGGGCTTGCTTCGCTTCGATCTTCTTCGAGTCGGCCATCTTCGACGCCTGTTCGGCGATCTTGAGAAGTTCGGCGTAGGACAACGCATCAAGTGCCGTCACCACGTTGTCGTAGACCGATTCCTTGGGCTCTTTGGCCATGTCGATATCCTTTCGATCTGGATAAGCTCGGCGAGGATAGATCTCCATCCATTTCGTGTGAACCGGAATGCGGAAACCGATTCGGTTGACCGACTTTAAACTTGCCGACTTCAAGTTCGAGATGGTCCTACTGGATAGCCGCCGCAACAACAAAGGCAGGCATGCACCGCACTACCGATCACATTCGAATCGCCCGCGACGCCTACGAGTGGTTCAAGATGCTCGAATGGATCGACGCACATGAGATGCCAGAAGACCCGGGCAACTGGTCCATCGAGGAACGGACCATGTTCACCATTCGCTGGTACCCGCTGACGTGGCGGGACGTCAGTCGTCGTTCTTGAGCCGTTCCGCGATCTCTCGCCCATGCTGGTCGCGGGCGAGGATGTCTTCGAGGGACCAGCGAGCTTCGTCGCGGATGCTCTTGGGCCACTTCGGATCGTCAACCATGGTCTTGTAGTGGTCGACCCGGTCGACGGCGGTTTGCCATCCGCCCGGACCCGACCACGTCTCTGCCCATCCATTGATCGTCTGCATTCGCCACGCGCCCGCCGGGATCGGACCGACGATGCCCTCGACGTGCTCGTCGTTCAGGACAATCGTGATGCGCTCGATGACCTGTCGGAGCGCACCATTGAGAAGACGTATCGCGCGGTCCCGCTCGGGACCGTTCTCGCCCTTGTAGGCGTTCAGAAGCATCGCGTACTCGGCCGGGCGGTCCTGCTTCGTGGTCAGTGCCTCGCGCTTCCGCTGTAGCTCGATGATCCCGGCATCGAGGTCGCGGATCATCGCCGAGAAGCGCCGGACCTGTGCGTCGAGACCGTCATCGTCATCGGCAAGCATCAGCCGGTCGATACGCGTCTGAAGCCTGTCGCGCTGCGCGCTCTGCTCGGCAATCTCGTTATCAAGCCGGTGCCGTTCCGGCGACGCGGAGGCAGCGACGATGTCGAACGCCTCGGACGCCTTCACGAGGATTTCGTCAACGATCCCCTCGGCACGGACACGGCCGCGACTTTCGCACTTGCCGATGATCGCGTTACCGCAATGCAGAATGCCACCGCGATCCAACGCGCTTCGACTCCAAAGTTGGATTCGGCCGCCGCACGCATGGCAGTAGACGACACCCTGCAACACATTCCGAAGTGCCCCGCGATTGCCGCCGCCCCGACGCCGTGACTGCGTCGCGTTCTGCGCGCGATCCCAAGTCGCCTTATCGACGACCGCCGCGTCCATGTAGTATTCGAGGATGATCCCGGTGTCCGCCTCTGCGGTATCGATCTTCACTCGGTACTCAGTGACGATGCCATCGGCAGTCTCGACCATCTCTTCCTTGAGGCCCTTCACGCAGGTCTTCGGCAGCCACGCGCCGTAGGCAGCATGCGAACGCAGGATCGATTGCACGACGGATGCCGTCCATGCCGCTTTGGCGCCCGCGCGTGGCGCTGCGTCGCGGTTGAGAATGGTTGCGATGGTCTTGTGGCCGTGCCCTTCGATGGCAAGGTCGAAGATACGCCGTACCGCAGCGGCATATTTGTTCAGAATCCACTTGCCGTTGACGTAGTCGATCCACAGCGGACCCCGGCTGTTCATCCGCGACCCATCCTCGGCGGCTGCCTTGCGAGCCGCAGCCCACGCCGACCGTCCCCGTAGTCGCTTGGTGTTCGATTCCTCGTGCGCCAAATGGACCCGAAGCAGCATGCCGACCGCACTCGTTAGGTCGTCACTCGACTTGGCATCAAGGACTTGATCGGATGCCACGACTCCGACCCTGATCCCCGCCTTCGTGAGGGTCTCGATGACCCGCCGGGCTTGGCTGATCGGCAGTCGGGAGATGCGGTCGAACTCCTCGACCACCAGCACCGACCCGGCGGGGATGCGTCCTAGCTCAACCTGTCGGATGAACTTGCCGAGTTCGCCCCTCGCCAGATGCGCCCCCGCGAAGCCCGACCTGCCACGATCCACGAGGACCCGCG
The DNA here is from genome assembly GCF_057586215.1 of Roseomonas sp. SRI_022. Lineage (NCBI taxonomy): Bacteria > Pseudomonadati > Pseudomonadota > Alphaproteobacteria > Acetobacterales > Roseomonadaceae > Roseomonas > Roseomonas sp. SRI_022. The sequence goes on along the minus strand of NZ_JBYCZL010000009.1, from coordinate 139,677 downwards.
ACGGGCTGGTCTCAAACCCCTTGCGCTCGCACCACGCCATGATGTCGCGAAGCTGCCGGGTTTCTGAGTCGCCGTCTGACTGCTGTTCGGACGACCAGCGAACATAGATGTAGGCGAGCGACATCGGCCGAATCCTTGGTCTTTCGCAACCCTATGAGCGCAGCCAGATGTTGTAAACACAATGTGTTCCGTTCCAGACGCAGTTCCTGCGCTACCTGGCCGGCCTCATCGTGCTGCTGCCGTTCATGCTGCGCACCGGTCTGGCCGCGTGGCGGCCGCACGACCTGCGCGGACAGGGTTGGCGCGGCATGGTGCATACCGTCGGGCTGCTGCTGTGGTTCTGGGCGCTGCCGCACGTGCCCCTCGCCGACATGACGGCGATCGGTTTCACGGGACCGATCTTCATCATGGCCGGCGCGGTGGTGTTCCTGGGTGAACCCGTCGTGCGGGCCCGCTGGATCGCCGCCGGCTTCGGCTTCCTTGGCGTGCTGGTCGTGGTGGCGCCGCAGTTCACCGGCACCGGGGGCGGCTTCTGGTCCCTGGTGATGCTCTCCTCCGCCCCTCTCTTCGCGGCGTCCTTCCTGATCACCAAGGCGCTGACGAGGCGCGATCGGCCGGAGGTGATCGTCGCCTGGCAGGCCATCACCGTCGCGGCCTTCAGCCTGCCATTCGCGGTACCCGGCTGGATCTGGCCCACGGCCGAGCAATGGGGCTGGTTCCTGTTGACGGGCCTGCTCGGCAGCGCCGGGCACTGGTGCCTGACCGAGGCCTTCCGCATCGCCGACATGTCGGCGACGCAGCCGGTGAAGTTCATCGACATGGTCTGGGCCTCGGCGCTCGGCTGGCTGGTGTTCGCCGAGGTGCCGGCGACCACGACCTTCGCCGGCGCGGCGATCATCTTTGCCGCCACCACCTGGATCGCCCGGCGCGAGGTTGCGCGGCGCTGAGCGCGGCTTGCGCCCGCGCCGCGTCTGTCGGATCGTTCCGCCACGTCGCCGCCTGAACGGGGACAGGAGGAACGCATGAATGGCTCCGAACCGCGCCGCGCCGCGCGCTCGGCGGGGATCCTGCGGCGACGCGCCCTGCCGGCCCTGGCCTTCGGACTGGCGGCGACCCCAGCCGTCGCACAGGACGCGTGGCCGGCCCGTCCGATACGCCTGATCATCCCGTTCGCCCCGGGCGGCCCGATCGACACGGTCGGCCGGCTGATCGGGGAACGGCTGCGCGAGCGGCTCGGCCAGCCCTTCATCATCGACAACCGCGCCGGTGCCGGCGGGTCGATCGGGCTACGCGCGACGGTGCAGGCGCCGCCCGATGGTTACACCTTCGTCCTCACCTCCTCCTCCCTCGCGATTCTGCCGGCGATCTATGCCAATCTCGGCTTCGACCCCCGCACGGATCTCGCGCCCGTCAGCCTGGTGGCTGAAATCGCGACCACGATCGTGGTGCGCGCCGATCACCGCTTCGCGAACCTCCAGGCGCTGCTCACCGAGGCGCGCGCGAAGCCCGGCGGCATCACCTACGGCACCTCGGGCATCGGGTCCTCGAACCATCTGTCGGGCGCCATGCTGGCAGCGGTGGCGCAGATCGACCTCACCCACGTGCCCTATCGTGGCGCCGCACAGGCGACCAATGCGCTCTATGCCGGCGATATCGACGTGGTCTTCGCCAGCACGGTCGAGACGCTTGGCCAGGCCCGGGAAGGCAGGGCGCGCATCCTTGCCGTCACGACCGCGGCGCGCATCCCGGCGGTGCCCGATGTGCCGGCTGCGGTCGAGGTCGTGCCCGGTTACATCGCGCCGAACTGGTTCGCCATCGCCGCGCCGAAAGGCTTGCCGGACCCCATCCTCGCGCGCCTGTCGGCGGAGCTCGGCGCCCTGCGCAGCGACGCCGATTTCCGGGCCCGCTTCGCGACGCTCGGTGCGGAACCGCTGATGAGTGCGCCCGATATGCTCGCCCAGCGCCTTGCGGAGGACGTGCCCACCTGGCGCCGCGTGGCCGCCGAGGCCGGTATCCGCGCCGAATGATCCACTGACTGACTGGGACACGACATGCGAAAGCTGACAATCGGCGACGTCACCATCACCAGCATCGTCGAGCGCGACGGCCCCTGGCGCGCGCCCGAGGCGATGTTCCCCAAGGCCGCGGCGGCGCCGGATCTGCTTGCCGCGCGGCTGAAGGAGGTCGAGCCCGAGACCTATGACGCGGCCTCCGGCAAGATGGTCATCACCTACCAGACCTATGTGGTCCGCACGCCGCGCCACACCATCCTGGTCGATACCTGCACCGGCGATGACAAAGGCTACCCAGCGCCGATGGATTTCCCGAAGCAACCCTGGCTCGACGGGTTGAAGGCCGAGGGCCTGTCCTTCGCGGATATTGATTACGTCTTCTGCACCCATCTGCACATCGACCATTCGGGCTGGAACACCGTGCTGCGCGATGGCCGGTGGGTGCCGACCTTCCCCAATGCGAAATACGTCTTCCACAAGCGCGAATACGCGGCTTGGGAAGCAAGCACCAAGGCCGCGGAAGAACGCCCGGGCGGCGGCGGCGACGTCTTCCGCTTCAACTGCGAACCCGTCGTGGCTGCCGGCCAGGCCCTGCTGGTGGATGACGATTTCCAACTCGACGACAGGATCACGATCCAGCCGACTCCCGGCCATTCACCCTGCCATTGCTGTGTGCATATCCGCAGCGGCGGCCAGCACGCAGTCGTGACCGGGGACCTGATGCATCACGCCCTGCAGGTGCACCAGCCGGACTGGTCCACGGTGTTCTGCTGGGACCCGGCCGAGGCCGAAGCGAGCCGCCGCCGCTTCTTCGGCCAAGTGGCCGATACGGATGCGAAAATCCTGCCGATTCACTTTCCCGACCCATCGGTCGGCCGGGTGGAGGCGCAGGGCGACCGTTTCCGTTGGCGATACCTGCGCTGAGACGTTCCGCCGCTTGACGAAGGGTGCGCCCGGTGGTCCGTTCCGGACCATCGGAGGACCGTCGCACCATGGACCACAACCAGCCCTACGCCGCCAGCGAGGAGACCCGGATGCTGCGGGATCTGGTCGCGAAATTCGTGGAACGCGACCTGATGCCGCTGGAACCCGCCGTGCTGAAGCGGGAAGCCGAGGGCGGCGGTTTCAAGCTCTCGGCGGAGGAAGAGGCCAGCCTTCTCGCACGCTGCCGGGAACTCGGCCTGTGGGGTCTCGACGTGCCGGAGGAATTCGGTGGCGCCAACCTGCCGCTGATCTCGCTCGCCGCGGCGGAGGAGGAGATGGCGCGCGCCTGCATCCCCTTCACCATCCCGCCGGACAGCCCGAACCTGCACATGATGCTCTCGGTCGCGAGCCCGATGCAGCGGGTGAAATATCTCGATCCATATGCGCGCGGAGAGCAGCGCTCCGCCATGGCGATCAGCGAGCCCGGCGCCGGCGGCGACCCGGCGGGGATGACGACGCGCGCCGTGCGCGACGGCGACGACTGGGTGATCAACGGCCGCAAGATCTGGGTGTCCAACGTCCCACGCGCTGACTTCATCATCCTGATGGCGCGCACCGGTGATGGAAAGCGCCAGGAAGGCATCACTGCCTTCATCGTCGAGAAGGGCACGCCCGGCTTCATCATCGAGCGCGCCATCCCAATGATCGGCGGTCGCACCACCTACGAGCTCGTCTTCGAGGATTGCCGCGTCCCGCATGAGAATGTGCTCGGCGAACTCGGCCGCGGCTATGCGCCCATGCAGCTGCGGCTGAACGTGCGGCGCATGCAGATGGGCGCGCGCTGCATCGGCATGGCGCGCCGCGCTCTCGAGATGATGTCGGAGTACGCGCAGAACCGCGTGACCTGGGGCGTCCGCCTCGCGGACCGCCAGGCGATCCAGTGGTTCGCCGCCGAGGCGGTAATGGAAATGCATGCCTGCCGGCTGATGGTGAACGACCTCGCCGCCAAGCTCGATGCCGGCGCTGATGTGCGGATGGAAGCTTCCATCCTGAAGGTGCACGCGACGGAGATGGCGCAGTCGGTGCTCGACAATGCCATGCAGACCTTTGGTGCCATGGGCATGACGAAGGAACTGCCGCTGCAACTGATGCACCAGCAGGTGCGCGTGATGCGCGTCTATGAAGGCCCGTCGGAGGTGCATCGCAGCGCCATCGGCCGCCGCACCCTGGGTTCGAAGGTCTGACCGTGGAGGAGGTGCAACGGCCACTCGAAGGGCTGCTGGTCCTCGACCTCGGGCATATCTATCAGGCGCCCTATTGCGGGTTCCTGATGGCGATGGCGGGGGCGACCGTCATCAAGATCGAACCGCCACAGGGCGAGCCGCTGCGTCGGCGCGCCATGGTCGCCGGGGGCTCGGTGCCCCAGGCGATGCTGAATTCGAACAAGCTCGGCCTGTCGCTCGACCTCAAGAACCCGCAGGGGCAGGAGGTTTTCCTGCGGCTGGTCGATCGGGCCGACGTGGTGATCGAGAATTTCTCCCCGGGGGCGATGGACCGGCTCGGCCTGGGACAGGAGGTGCTGCGCAAGCGCAACCCGCGGCTGGTCTACGCTTGCGGGTCCGGCTACGGCCAGACGGGGCCGGATCGCAACCGGCTGGCGATGGACCTGACGGTGCAGGCCGCGGTTGGCATCATGCATACCACGGGCTTCCCCGATGGCCCGCCGACCAAGGCCGGGCCGACGGTTTGCGACTTCCTCGGCGGCACGCATCTCTACGGCGCGGTGATGACGGCGCTGTTCGCGCGGGAGCGCAGCGGCAAGGGCGGATACGTGGAAGTGGCGATGCAGGATGCAGCCTATTCCACGCTCGCTTCGGCCATCGGCATGCATTTCGGCGGCAAGACCGACGGCCTGCCGCCGCGGACGGGTAACAGCCATGCCGGCCTCGCCATGGCGCCCTACAATGTCTATCCGGCCTCTGATGGCTGGATCGCCATCATCGTCGTGACCGAGGAACACTGGGACCGGCTGCTGCGCGCGATGGGGCAGGATGCGCTGATTGGCGACGAGCGCTTCCGCAGCAACCCTGACCGCGTGAAGCACATGGCTGAGGTGGACGACATGGTCACCACCTGGACCTCCGCCCATACGCGCGCGGAGCTCGAAGCGCTGACGCGCAAGCATGGCGTTCCGGCGGCGCCGGTGCGCACGCTCGAAGAAGTGCTGGAAGACCCGGGCATGCATGAACGCGGCATGCTGCGCTGGGTGGATCATCCCGAGGTCGGTCGCGTGGTGCTGCCCGCCACGCCGCTGCGCATTGAAGGCGCACCGCCCCCCGACTTCGCCCCGAGCCCCTTCCTGAACCAGCATGAAGGCGAGGTGCTCGGAGGTATGCTCGGCCTGGCCGAGGCGGAGCGCGAGACACTGCGCGAGGCCGGGGCGCTGGGTCCGCGCTTCAGGCCGCGCTGACCTTCAGCGTGACGGCGTGCGGGCGCGCTGCTGCGCCCATTGCTCGTCGGTCCAGTCCAGCATCTCCTGCGCGCCGGCCCGCGCGCCGCCAAGCAAGCGTCGCCCGCCATCGGCCACCACGCATTCGCCGGTGATGTAACCGGCATGATCCGAAACGAGGAAGGCGGCGAGGTCCGTCAGTTCCTCATGCTTGCCGGCGCGGCGCAGGGGTACGCCGGCATGCTCGACGCCGCCGGGCCGCAGCCGCGCGACGGCGGCCTCGGTCGGGAAGGTGCCTGGCGCGATCGCGACCAGGCGGATCCCGTGCGGACCCCATTCGACCGCGAGGCTCTGCGTCATCGCCAGCAACCCGGCCTTGGCCATGGCCGAGGGCGCTGTGAAAGCCCCGCCCTGCAGGGCCGACAACGTCAGGATCGACAGCACCACGCCTGGCTGCCCGGCCTCGATCCAGCGTCGCCCGCAGCCGATGGTGCAATAGGCCGCGCCATGCAGCGTGGTACCCAGCACCGCATCGACCGCGCGCGCCGACAGGCGATGCGTCTGCGCCAGGAAATTCGCCGCGGCGTTGTTCACCAGAATGTCGGGCGCGCCGTGGCGCCAGACATCGTCGAGCATCGCCTCGACCGCCGCAGGATCACGAATGTCGCAGACATGCATCGTGACATCCGCACCCCGCACCTCGGCCCGGAAAGCCTCGGCTGCCGCATCCAGTACCGCACCGCGCCGCCCGCAGATCGCAAGCGACGCGCCAAGTTCCAGGAAGCGACGACCGATGCTCCGCCCCAGCCCCGTGCCGCCGCCGGTGATCAGCGCTCGCCCCCCAGCCAGCAGCCCCGGCGCGAAGGCCATCTCAGCTGCCCGTATAGGTCGGCTTGCGCTTCTCGCGCATCGCCGCCAGCGCCTCCTTGTGGTCGGCCGTGGTGTGCGCGACCGCCTGCATGGCCGACGACATCTCCAGGACGGTGTCGAGCTTGTTGTTCCATGCCTCGCGCAGCAGCCGCCGCGCCATGCGCACCGCCTGCGGCGGGTTCGCGGCGATGCGTGCCGCGAGCGCCTTGGCGGCCGGGATCAACTCGGCATCGGGCACCACGCGGGACACGAGACCTGCTTCCAGTGCTTCCTGTGCTGTCAGCGAATCACCCGTCAACGCCATTTCGGACGCCTTGGCGAAGCCGACGATGCGCGGCAACAGCCAGGCGCCGCCATCGCCAGGGATGATGCCGAGCTTCACGAAGCTTTCGGCGAAGCGCGCGCTCTCGGAAGCGATGCGCAGGTCGCACATGCAGGCGAGGTCACATCCCGCGCCCATCGCCGGGCCGTTCACCGCCGCGATCACCGGCAATTCCAGGGTCTCGAGCAGGCGGGGAATGCGCTGGATGCCCCAACGGTAGTAGCCACGGGCCTGGGCAGGCGTGCGTTCCTTGGGGCCGCTCGCGGCCTCGCCCATACGTCGGACATTGCCACCCGCGCAGAAGGCGGTGCCAGCGCCGGTCAGAATGGCGACGCGCACTTCCTGCCCGGCGTCGAGCTCGGACAGCGTATCGAGCAGCGCGTCCTGCATCTCCGGGTCGAGCGGGTTGCGCGTCTCGGCGCGGTTCATGGTGAGAAGGGCGATGCCCTCCTCGATCTCGATCTTGAGCGGCGCATCCATCGGTACTTCCCCCGTTTCGTCGGCGCGGAGGATGGAACGCGGCCGCCTGGGCGGCAAGCCGCGGTCAGGACGCCTCGATGCCGAGGCGGCGGATCAGCGCGCCCCACTTTTCGGCGTCCGAGCGCAGCCGCCGAGCGAAGGCATCGGTCGATTCCGGCGCCCATTCCACACCCATGCCACCCAGCCGTTCCTTGATGGCCGGCAGCGCCATGATGCGGTTCAACTCCGCGTTCAGCCGCTGCTGGAGTGCAGGGTCCATACCCTTCGGCCCGAAGGCACCGTACCAGACGGCCACCTCGTAACCCGGAACGGCTTCGGCAACGGTCGGCACCGCCGGTTGGCGGGACCAACGCGTACCCTCGGTCACCGCGAGCAGACGCAGTCGCCCGCCCTCGACATGCGGCATGGTCTGCGTGGCGGCACTGAACAGCAGTTGCGTCTGCCCGGCCACCGTATCGGTCACCGCCGGCTGGCCGCCGCGATAGGGCACATGCACCATCCTGATGCCGGTCATGCTCTCCAGCAGCGCAGCGGACAGATGGTTGGTCGAGCCCGGCCCCGCCGAGGCAAAAGCTATCTTCTCGGGATTCGCGCGGGCATAGGCGATGAACTCGGGCAATGTCTGCGCCGGCACGGACGGGTGCACGACCATGGTGTTCACCGCGAAACCAAGCATCGCGAGCGGCGTGAAGTCCGCCACGCCATCGAAGGGCATGCCGCGCATCAGCGCGTGGTTCATCGCATGCGTGGACATCGATCCAAACAGCAGCGTCTGCCCATCAGGCGCCGCCTTGGCCACGACATCGGAGCCGACGTTGCCGCTGGCGCCCGAGCGGTTCTCCACCAGTACCGGCTGGCCGAGCGCCTGGCCAAGCGGCTCGGCCACGATGCGGCCGAGAATGTCCGTCGTGCCGCCCGGCGCCCAGGGGATGATCAGGCGGATCGGCCGGGTGAATGGCGCCTGAGCCGCGAGCGGTGAAGCCGCGATCAGCGCGGGCGCTGCCAGCAGCAAGCTGCGACGAGGCAGAGTTCCGGTCAGTGACGTCATCGGTTCACTCCCCATCCACGGCGAGCAGCGCCGGCACGGCCAAGGCGGCGAACAAGGCTCCGCTCGCGGCGTCGGTCTCGGTGAAATGCCCTGCTCCGTGCAGCATGTTCACCGTGCCGAGGGTGCGGCCGTTCCACCGTACCGGCAGGTTCATCGCGCTGGCGAGGCCCATCGCAGCAATCTTCTCATGATCCGGATAGGCCCAGGCGATGTCGCCGGCGTCGCGCCCGATCCAGGGCTGCCCCTCCACCAGCACGCGGCGCGTCCAGGGATGGTCCCAGTTCACCGGCTTGAAACCCGAAGCCGGATAGGCGGCAGTGTCGCTCGTAAACGCGCGGCGGTTCCGGCCAGCAACCGGATCATGGCGCATCACGGTGAACAGGCGATGGCCTATCGCCTCCGCCATCGCGTGCTGCAGCGCGCTGAAGAAGGTCTCGGGCTGGCCGGCGGCGGCGAGCGCCGCGGCGGCCCGCTGAAGCGATGGCAAGGGATCGGGGCGGGTCATGGGCATGGCATAGCGCAGTCGCGTCGATACATCACCCCGCAGGCTTGCGGCGCATGATCGCCACCGGCACCAGCGCCACCAGGCACCCCAGCGCGACCAGCAGGAAGGTGTCGCGGAAAGCGAGCATGCTGGCCTGCGACAGCAGCATCTGCGCGAGGTAATCCTGCGCCGCGGCCTGTCGCGTTCCTTCGGCGATGCCATCCTGAGCAAGCAGGCGCTCCAACTCACGCAGCACTTCGCGCGTGGCGGGCCGGCCTTCCTGCGTCGCATTCATCGCCTGGGCGTAGAACTGGGTCGTTCGCTCGAGATGGATCGACAGAAGGTTCACGCCGAGCGCACCGCCGAACTGCCGCGCGAAGTTCACCGCCCCCGACCCCTGCCCCACCCAGCGCGGCGGCAGCGCGCGCAGCGCCCCCGCATTCATGCTCGGCATGGCGAGGCCGAAGCCAACGCGCCCGATCAGGATCCACAGCGCAAAGGTCCAGAACGGCGTGTCTGTTCCTACGCCCGTCATCAGCGCGGTCGAGAAGCCGAACAGCAGCAGCCCGGCCCCGATCGGTGCATAAGGTGGCAAGCGATCGGCCAGCCGCCCCGCGATCGGAAAAACGACCACCATCGCAAGGCCCGCCGGCATCAGCAGCAACCCTGCCCGCGTCGCCGTATAGCCCTGGATGGTCTGGACGAAGAGCGGCACCAGATAGGTCGAACCGAACAGCGCTGCGCCGTAGACAAGACCCACTGCTGCTGCGCAGGCGAAGCCACGCACGGCGAACAGGCGCGGATTCAGCATGGGCGCATCGGTGCGCAATTCCCACAGCACGAAAGCGACCCCCGCCACGGCCGCTATGCACAGTTCCAGCGTGACGCGATTCGATCCCCAGCCTTCCCGCTGGCCGCTCGCGAGCCCCGTCAGCAATGCAAGCAGTGCTGTCACCAGCAAGGCAAAACCCGGCCCATCAAAGCGCCGCCGGGGGCCCGCACCGGGCGTCGGCCCAGGAAGGAACACCAGTCCCAGCATCAGGCCGAGCAATGCGAAGGGCACGCCCATGAAGAACATCGCGCGCCAGCCGAAGCTGTCGACGATCACGCCACCCACGGTCGGCCCCAGCGCCGGCGCGAGCACGACCCCGACGGCATAAAGGCCCATGGCGGTGCCGCGGCGTTCCGCTGGGAAGACCTGGAAGATGATCTGCATGCCGAGCGGCTGGACCATGCCCGCCGCAGCGCCCTGCAACACCCGGCCGACGATCAGCACGCCTTCATTCGGCGCGGAGCCCGCGACGACAGAGCCGAGCACGAACATCACGATGGCCGCCGAATAGGTCAGGCGGCAGCCGAAGCTGTCCACCAGCCAGCCATTCAGCAACATGGTCGCCGTCACCGCAGCGAGGAACGCCGTCGAGATCAGCTGCGCATGGTCCTGACCGATGCCGAAGGCACCCATCACCTGCGGCAGCGCAACATTCACGATGGTGGCGGACAGGATGGTGGCGATGGTCCCGATCATCGCCGCGAAGGTCACCAGCAGCCGATAGGACGCCCCCCAGCGGGCCTGCAGCTCCGCGATGCCCGGTCCGGCCCAGCCGCTGCGATCAGCCGGTCCGAGCGTCGCGTCACTCACGTGCCTGCGCCTCGACCTCCACCATCATGCCGGGCCGTAGCACACCGTCTGCGGCGCCGGACTGCAAGGCGATGCGAATGGGCAGGCGCTGGGTGATCTTGGTGAAGTTGCCGGATGGGTTCGGACTCGGCAGCAAGGCGAATTCACTGGTGGCGGCGGCGCCGACACGCTCCACCTGACCGTGGAAGCTACGGCCCGGATAGGCATCGACGCGCAACCGCACCGGCGTGCCCGCCCGGAAGTAGCGAATGTCCGTCTCCTTGACATTGGCCTCGACGCGGACGCGGGCCGGATCATGCACCAGCATCAGCCGCTGGCCCGGCGTCACGTATTCTCCCGCATCGACGAAGACGCGGTCCACCACACCATCGAAGGGCATCAGGATGGTGCGGTCGCGGATCTCGAGGCGGATGCGCTCGCGTTGCGCGGCAAGCTCGCGCTGCAGGGGATCTATCGCGTCAAGCTGCCGCCGAAGCACCGTCAGTTCTTCCCGCGCCGCACCGGCATTGGCAAGCTGCGCCTCGACATTGCGAATCTCGGCGGCGACGGCGAGGACGCGCTGCGTGGCTGTCTCCAGTTGCGCGCGAGTCTGTTCATGGCGCTGGCGGGTGCCGCTGCCGGTGCCCATCAATTGCACCGCCCGCGCGAACTCGCCCTCGGCGAAATGGCGTTCCGCCTGGGCGGCGGGCAATTGCGCCCGCGCCGCCTCCAGCCGGGCGCGCTGCGCATCCTCCTGGCTGCCGGTCTGCCGATCCACCATGGACAACCGCGCATCAAGTTCCGCGCGCCGGGCGGTGAGGCCAGCGATCCGCGCCTCGATCTCGCGCAGCGTGAGTTCCGCCTCGCGACTGTCGATGCGCAGCAGGACCGCTTCAGCTGTGGCGGTGTCGCCGGCAATGACGCGGATCTCGGTCACCCATCCGGGCAGACGGCTCGCCAGCGTGACCATGTCCGCGGCGATGCGCGCATCATCGACGAAGACCGTCGTGACCTGACGATGGATCCAACCGCCCGCGGCGGCTGCAACAGCCAGAAGTGCCGTCACCGCGGCAGCGATGCGCAGCCGGCGGCGCGCACTCCGGCGTCCTGCCGGGGCGGCATGCGACGCGGTGGTCTGCGCGCTACCCGGGCCGATGTCCATCGCCCGGTCCCTCCTCCATCGCCGCCAGACCAGCGGCCACACGCCGCAGTACCGTCAGGCAGAGAGCGAGTTCCTCCTCCGGTATGCCCGCGAGGATCTCGGCCCGCACGGCGGCGGCCTCCGCCTCGATCCGGAGCACGACCGGCCGGGCGGTGTCCGTAAGGTGGATGGTCTTGGCGCGGCGATCATGCGCGATGGCGCGTCGCTCGACGAAACCCTGCTGCTCGAGCCAGTCGAGCGTGCGGACCAGGGTCGGCGCCTCGATCCGCAGCCGCCCGGCAAGCGCCTTCTGCGTGATGCCATCGCCACGCCGCGCGAGGTTAAGCAGGACAAGCCAACGGGCCTCAGTCAGGCCGAATGGCGCGATGCGCTGATCGAGCGTTGCCCGCCAGCGTCGCGCGATCTGGGCGATCGCGACGCCGAGTTCCCATCTGACCTGGGCGAGGCTCGACCCGTCGGGCATGGCGGGATGCTAATCCCACTTGATAGGTGGCGAATAGATAGATTGCTAAGCACTGGGCCGCGCAGCGCGCATGCTGGTAATGTTCCCAGCGTTGACCGCTGCTTTGCGTCGCGTCCCGCGACGGTTCGCGGGACGTCCCTTTCATCGACCGTGCCTTCCAGGCGCCAGCGTGGCGTCACTCCTCAACGCGGAAGCCGACCTTGATGCTGACCTGGTACTGAGCGACCTTTCCGTCCTGCACGCGGCCGCGGATTTCGCTGACCTCGAACCATTCAATGTGGCGCAGGGTCTTGGCCGCGCGGGAAATCGCGGTTTCGATGGCATCGCTGACGGACTGCCTGGAACTGCCGACCAGGTCGGTCCTTCGATAGACGGCTTCCTCCTGCATCGCTCGCTCCCTGTGTTGGCCCCAATCGGGGCGTGCCGAGGGTAGCATCACGGCGGCTGGGCTTGGTGCCGAATGGCTTGCTGCGCTGCACGATAAGCAATCGAGAATGCTGCGGTGCACAGTCGGCGCCTGAACATCTGCTCAGAGCAATTCCCCGACGCGCTGGCCGTCCCGCACCGCGGAAAGCATCAGCCGAGGCGCCACGGCATCCCCCACCCGCAGCGTCGCAATGCCACGTTCGACCAGGGCGGCCTCCAGGACCTCGCGCGGTCGGCGCGGCGTGGCGTAGGTGAAGAGAGAAACGTCCGACAGCACCGTCTCCGCCCGCGTCAGGGTATGACGTATGCGCAATGCCGTGCCATCCATCGCCACGGGTTCGCGATGGATCAGGAGTTCAAATCGCCCGCCCACAGCGGCCAGGCGTCGATGCACGCCCTGTGCATAGATTGCGGGCACGTCGCGCGCGATCGCGTCACGCGGCGTCAGCAGGATGAGCCTGTCGAAGCGCTCCAGCAGGAGTTCGGCTGCCGCATAGGTGGCCGCCGTGTGATCATGATCGAACAGCACCGCGAGGCCACCGCGCGGCCGCGCGTCATCCAGCAATGCGCGGGCGGCGCTACGCAGGTCCTGCCCGCCAGCCATCGCCTCGCGCGGCGGTATCATCGCCGCACCCGTCGCCAGCACCGCCACATCGGGTGCCAGGGCCATGACATCATCGGCACGGCGTTGCACCCGCCGCGTCACGCCTGCCGCCGCCACGCGACGATCGAGATACGTCAGGAAGCGCCCGATGTCGCCACAGCCCGGCAGGCTCGCATGCAGCCGCGCCGCACCGCCGACGGTCTCCCGGTTGCTCAGCAGCGTCACCTGGTGGCCGCGCTCCGCTGCGACCGCTGCCGCCTGCATGCCGGCGACACCGGCGCCCACGACCACGACGCGGCGCGGCTTGTTGGTCGGCGCGGGTGGCGGCTCGGCGTCGGCCGGCGTGCCGGCGCGCGGGTTCACGCTGCACGCCACGGTCGCAGCCCGGTCGATCTCGTTCCAGCAGGCATTGCAGTAGATGCAAGGACGAATGGCGTCGGTGTCGTCGGCAGCCGCCTTGGCCGGCCATTGCGGATCCGCCAGAAGCGGCCGCGCCAGCATCACCATGTCCGCATCGCCCGACGCCAGCAGCGCCTCCGCCATGTCCGGCGAGGCGATCCGCCCGATCGCCGCGACCGGCACCGCGCCCGCCGCCTGCCGCAACGTCGTCCAGGTGGCGCGGAAGGGCATCGGCGCCTCATGCATGTCGGGCGCGTGCATCCACAGGCTCGGCCCATGACTGCCCTGGCTGAAGCAGAGCCAGTCCGGCGGCGTGTCCGCGACGATCCTCTCGACCAGGCGTGCCGCCTCGGCGGTTCCGATCGAACCGGTTATGCCGTCATCCGCCGGCATCTTCAGCCCGACAATGAAGTCCGCCCCGCAGCGTGCCCGCACGGCCGAAAGGATGGCGCGGGTGAAGGCGCTGCGCCCGGCGGCGTCGCCACCCCAGCGGTCCTCCCGCAGGTTGGTGATGGGGGACAGGAACTGCAGCGGGAGAAAGCCGTGCGCGGCCGAGATCTCCACCCCCGAGAAACCCGCGCGCTGCAACCGGAAGGCGCTGTCGGCATACTCCTCGACCAGCCCTTCCACTTCTGCCGAGGTCAGTGCGCGCGGCACGGTCCAGGACGCGGCGTCCACCACCGCGGAAGGCCCGACGGCCGTCAGCGATCGCACGTCACGATGGGCGTTGCCGGCGTGCCAAAGCTGGCCGACCAGGGCCGCCCCACGACTTTCCACCGCCTCCGCCAAGCGCGACAGCCCCGGCATTTGCGCCTCGTCGAAGGCCGCCACGCGCGCCGGCACCGCTGCCGAACGGCAGGCCGCCAGCGCCTCAGTCACGATTACCCCAGCACCACCCGCAGCTCGCGCGGACAGGTGCGCGATCAGCGCCTCGGTCACCGCGCCATCGCGCGGCATGCGCGTGGTCATCGCGCCGTAGCCTATGCGGTTGCGCAGCTTGCGGCCCGCCAGCCGCAGCGGGCTGAAAAGGCGAGGGAAAGCCACTCAGCCCGCCGCGGCGCCGGAAGCCTCGACCGCCTGGCGCCACTTCGCCAGTTCCCGCTGGTGGATCGCCGCCGCTTCCTCCGGCGTCGTGCCCGTGACGGTCGCGCCGAGCTCCGTCAGCCTTGCGCGGATCGCCGGCTTGGCGAGGGAAATCCGTGCCTCTGCGGCCAGTCTTTCGACGGTCGCCCTCGGCGTACCCGCCGGCGCGAACAGCATGACCCACGCCCCGGCATCGAAGCCTGGCACCGTCTCGGCCACCGTGGGCACATCCGGCATCAGCGAGGAGCGTTCGGCCCCTGTCACCGCGATGGCGCGCAGCTTTCCCTCGGCCAGGAAGGACGGCAACGTCAGGATGCCTTCGATGCACAGCTGCACGTCGTTCGACAGGATGGCCTGCACCGTGACCAGACCGCCTCGGTACGGGACATGGGTGGCGTTCAGTCCGGTCGCGGCGCGCAGCATCTCCATCGCCAGATGGTTGGTCGCGCCAACGCCGGAGGAGGCGTAGTTCAACTGCCCCGGATGGGCCTTCGAATAGGCCACCAACTCGGCCAGGTTCCGCACCGGCAGTGCCGGCGAGACGACCAGCACCTGCGGGAAGGTGACCATGTGCACCACGGGCAGGAAGTCGCGCACGACATCGTAGGGCAGGTTCCGCGTCATCGCCGGACCGATCGCCATGTTGCCCGGCGATCCCACCAGGAATGTGCTGCCATCGGCGCGGGACCGGGCCGCCGCCTCGGTGCCGATGTTGCCGTTGCCGCCGGTACGGTTGTCCACGATGAAGGGCTGGCCGAGCCGATCGGCGAGATCCTGCGCGATCAGCCGGGCCACCACATCGACGGCGGATCCCGGGGTGTAGGGGAAGATGAAGCGCACCGGCCCGCTGGGCCAGGCTGGCTGCGCCTGCGCCCGAATTGCCGGCAGCAGAGCCGCGGCTGCCAGCATGCCACGCCGTCCGAGAGTAGATCCCGTCATGGTATCGTTTCTCCCTGTGGCCGCTTCATCGACAGCCACTCACCCCGGGGGGCGCTGGCAAGTAGAAGCGGGTTCGCGATCATGGGCAAGATGACTGCGCCACGCCGCCGGCGTCACAGCCCGGGCGGTGCTGCAGCCCGTTCGGTTGGCTCGCATGGTGACGCGTGGATCGGTTAGGCTCGGCGTCTTGCAGCGCCCGGCCGCGCTGCCAGCCCCCGAGTGTGCCATGCACCGCTGCGCCGCCGCCCTTCTGGTCCTGCTCTGCACCATGATCGCGCCGCGAAGCGCTGCCGCCGACGACGCATGGGTTCTCTCGCCCGATATTCCGCTGGTCAGTCGCTGGCCGCTGGCGGGCGTGCTGCGCGAGGATCGCGTCACCGCCGACCTCTATCGCCCGCGCGCCGCCGAGGGGCGCGCCCCCGCCGCCGTCATCATCAATTCGAGCGGCGGCGTGCAACCCCACACAGAGCCGTACTACGCCCGCGTTCTCGCTAACGCCGGCATGGCCGCGCTGGTCGTCGACAGCTTCACGCCGCGCGGCGTGCGACGCACCGGCGACGACCAGACGCGCGTGCGGCAATTGCAGTCGGATGCTGATGCGGTGGCCGGCTTCCGCTGGCTGGCGGCGCAGCCCTGGATCGACCCGGCCCGCATCATCGTGCTCGGCATGTCCCGCGGCGGCGCCGCAGCGCTGCACGTGGCATTGGAACAATTTCGGGGGCCGCTCCGCGCGACGGATATTCGCTTCGCCGCCCATGTCGCCATCGCGACGGGCGGCTGCAACATCCCGGCGCGCGATGCGCGGACCACGGGCGCGCCGATCTTTTTCATGCTGGCGGAGCTGGACAACGGCACCCCGGTGATGCCCTGCCTCGACTATGCGCAGCGCATGCGCGCCGCGGGCAATGCAGCGGTTCGGATCGCTGTTTATCCGGGCGTCTATCACGCCTATGAGGGCACCGGCGGTATCAGCCAGGCGAGTGACGACGAGACCGCCAGGGCCTGCTCTGGGCGATATGTGCTTGATGCCGGGCGGCGCCTGCTCGATCGCATGACCCTGCGCCCTGTCGCCGTGGGACGCGAGCGAGCGTTCCTGCTCGAGACCTGCCTCGAGCGCGGCTACACCGTCGGCGGCGATGCCCGCGTGAAGGCACAGGCGACCGCCGACCTCCTGCAGTTCCTCCACGATGCCGAAGTGCTGTTCGATGCCGAAGCGCGGGCAGTTGTGCCGGATTGCACGACCATTCCGGACGGCCCGCAGCGGCGCAATTGCGTGCGCGCACGCAATGGCTGGACGGGCGACCTCGTCGCGCTCGGGCGCGCCTATCGCTACGCGGGCGGGCCGCGGCGCGACGATGCGCTGGCCGTGCGGCTGTTCGAACTCGCCGCATCCCGCGGCAACGATCAGGCGCGCTGGGAACTGGCGATCGCCCTGCGCCAGGGCGCGGGTGTGGCGCGGGACCTGCCGCGCGCCCTGTCGCTCGCACGCATCGCGGCTGAGAGCGGCGACGCAGCAGGGATGAACGTCTATGCCGTGATGCTGCGCGACGGCATCGGTACGCCGCGCGACGATACGGCGGCGGTGTCCTGGCTGCAGCGCAGCGCGGCGCTGCGCAACCGCTTCGCCGTCGCCAATCTCGGGCGGATGATGTGGGACGGCCGTGGTGGCTTGCCTCGCGACCGCGCCGCTGCGGTCGCGCTTTGGCAGCGCGCGGCCTTCGTCGATCATCCCTGGGCGCATCTCTATCTCGGCGAGGCGTATGAGACCGGTGATGGCGTCGCGCAGGACCGCGCTGCGGCTCTGCGTCACTACCGTGCCGCGGCGGCGGCGCCGGGGGATGAGCCGGCGGTCCGCCAGCGCGCCACGGACGCGATCTCGCGGCTGGAGGCCGCACTGCGCGTCACTCGATGACGAAGGCCGGTCCCACCTGCGCTTCCCACACGGCATAGGCCATCCAGGCGAAGCCGCCCTCACCCCAGGCCGCACCCCAGGAATTGACGATGCGGAAGGCCTGACGTTCGTCGTCATAGCCGACCGCCAGCATGGCGTGGCCGGTGGTTCGGGGGCCGGTCTCGACGACGGTGAAGGTGCCGGCTCCGCGATGGCGACGCAGCGCGTCACCGACCTGCATGTTGAAGATGACTGGCCTTCCCGCCGCGATCTGGCCCTTCACGGCCGTGATCTCCCGACCGCTGACCACGCCCCATCCGCTGATGCGGAATGATGCGGCGCGAGCGCGTTCGGCCTCGGTCGGGTGGCGGCCGCACCAACCGCCATCGAAGGAGAATTCCTCGATCGGCAGCGTGCCCATGGTGCGCAGGAGTTCCAGCGTCGCGGAGATACGAGTGCCAGTGCGGCAGTTCGGATCGCCCGCGACGAGCCCATAGGTGAAGCCAGGGCTGAGCGCGACAGGCCTGTCACTCGAACCGCGCCGGGCGCGCAGTGCGAAGGATGCGGCATAGTAGGCTGTCGCCCAAGACACGCAGCTATCAGTCCAACCTTGGTCGCGCACCGGCGGAAGGCCGGCGGAAAGATCCGCACGCGGCGGCAGCACGCCACGGAAGGCAGGGGCCGGCGCGGCGGTCGCGAGCGTCGCGGCGGTCTCAGCCGCCACGCCCTGCGCGTTCACGGTGGGAAGGTGCGGCAGGCTGATCGCGGCAAGCAAGGCCAGCGCGGCGGCACGGCTCATGGCGCCGGGGCTTCCGTCAGCCGCTGGCCCAACACGACGCGGTTCCCCCGCGCATAGAGGACGCAGGGAATGGGCGGGTTTGGCTCATTGCAGGCCGTGAGTGCCTGGGCATCCGCCACCGTTTGGCTTGCTGCCCCGCTGACCACGCGGACGCGGCCATTGACATGGATCGCCATGGCTTTGGGTTCGGGCAGTCCAGCATAGCGCTCCACGTCACGTGGCAGGTTGGGAAGCTGGAAGGGCACCTGGCCGGCGCTGTAGGGCCCCGCATATCGCAGACGCGGCATGTCGCGCGCGGGGGCGGCGGCCGGGTCCGGCGCCCGCAACTCAGTGCCCACGGCAAGCAGGATGCAGGGCGAGCCATAGGCCTGCTGGCAGCCTTCCAGTGCCAGTTGCTCAGCGACCTCGGCGCTCGGCGCGCTGGACCAGCGGAAATAACGGCGCGACGGCAGATGCAGCGCAAGCGCGTGGTGCTCGCGTGGTGCGGGCGTGTAGAAGGCCGGGATTCGATCCCGCAGCACCGGATCGACCAGCGCCGCGGCCGCGGCGATGCGCCGGATGGGGTCCACAGGCGCAGCTGCGGCAGCGACCGGCGCGGCTGCGGTGACCGCACGCGCCGTCCCGCGTCGTTCCGCCAGCACCACGCGGTTGCCGGAAGCGTAGAGGAAGCAGGGGCCGTCCGCGCCGGCACGGTCGCCGTCGTTGTTGCAGGCCGAAAGCGCGGCGGACTCGGCGGCCTCCTGGCTCGCCGCGCCGGTCACCACGAAGATGCGCCCCCAGGGGTGCAACGCGATCGCCTTGGGCTCGGGCGCGGTGCTGTAGTTCGCGATATGCGGCTGACGGCGTCGCGTCTCTGGCACCAAGGGGATGCGCTCCGGATCGTAGGTGGCGTCGGTTTCCCCGAGGCGCGGCATGTCACGCCGCGCCCAGTCCGCGCCGGGCGCGGGCCGGCGGATTTCGTCATCCACAGCGAACAACAGGCAGGGGACACCGTAGCGCAACTGGCAGCCTTCCAGCGCCTGCTGCTCGGCTGCGGCCACTGTCGGCATGCCGGTGGCCCGCCAGTAGGACGTACGCTCGGGGGCCACGGCAAGACCGCGATGCGGGCGGTCCGAGAGGTAGGTCGCGATCGCGGTTTCCGCAGCCGCGCGCGGCAGGAACGGTATCGATGCGACCATCGCCGTTGCCAATGCCGCTCGGCCTTCCGCCGTCGACGGCGTAGCCGCGACCGGAGTGGGCGTCGCCTGCGTCCGCCGGGCCGCCAGCACCACGCGGTTGCCCACGGCGTAGAGCAGGCACGGCCCGTCCCGGCCATTGCGGTCGGCATCGCCGTTGCAGGCTGCCAGCGCGGCGGCTTCAGCGACCTCTTGGCTGGAGGCGCCGGTTGAGACGAAGAAACGCCCCCAGGGGTGGATTGCCAGGGCCTTCGGCTCGGGCGCGGCGGCGTAGCCCGTGGCGAGCGGATGGGCGCGCGTCGTGGCGGAGAGGACGGGGATGCGCTGGACGTCGAAGGTCTCGGACCCGGCGACGCGCGGCATATCGCGCCGGGGCCATTCGGCGCCGGGTGCGGGCCGGCGGATCTCATCATTGACTGCGAAAAGGATGCAGGCAACGCCGTAGCGGATCTGGCAGGCCTCGAGCGCACGCTCCTCCGCCAAGGCGGCGGAACCCAGCCCGCCGACGCGCCAGTAGCCGCCGGAGGAGGGTGCGATGGCGAAGGCGCGGTTAGTGCGATCGGCGAGGTAGTCCCGCAACCCGGTCTCGGCCAGTGGCCGGGACAGGAAGGGCACCGCTGCCAGCATCTCCGCATGCAGTGCGGCGCGCGGGTCGGGCTGCGCTGGCGCGAGCGGGGCTGTTTGCGCCGCCGGGGTCGGGGCCGGGGGAGGTGTCGGCGCCGGGGCCGGAGCAGGAACCGAGGCCGTCGCCTGCTGGACCGATGGCCCGGCTGGTGGGGCCGGATCCGGGGCCAGCGGTTCGGCATGGCGCCCGGTAAGCACCACCCTGTTGCCGGCGGCGTAGAGGAAGCAGGGGCCGCCCGACCCGGCGCGCACCGGATCCTCGTTGCATTGGCGCAGCGCCTCCGTTTCCGCTGCGAAGGGGTTGCGTGCACCCGTCACGATGAAGACCCGGCCGAGCGGGTGTATCGCCATGGCCTTCGGCTCGCGTGCGCGGCCATAGGCCGCGATGTCGGCTTCCCGCCGGCGCTCCGGCGTGAGGGCAGGTATCCGGTCGGGGCGGTAAGCGCCTTCGTAGCGCAGCCGCTCCATCTCCCGCCGCGGCCATTCGGCACCGGGTGGGGGCGCGCGTATCGTGTCGTTCAACGCGAACAGGATGCAGGGCTCGCCGTTGCGCAGCTGGCAGCGTTCCAGCACCAGTTCCTCGGCGATGGCGGCGGAGGGCGCGCTCGCCACGCGGAAGGTGTTCTGCCGGCCCGGCGCAATGGCGAAGGCACGATGCTGCTGGCTGTCCCGGTAGCCGCGCAGGCTCTGCACCTGTGTATCGAGCCGCCCCTGGGAGACGGGCTGCACCAAGGCGAGCGCACGTTGCAGCAATGCCTCCCGCCCTTCCGGGGTCGCCGGATCCAGGACCACGTTGGGGTCGGGCTGGCGCGTCGCAGGCGAGGGGCGTCGCCCTTCCAGTTCCTCCAGCCGATTGCGCGCCAGGGAGGCGAAGACCCCATCCGGGAACCGCGCGAGATAGGCGCGGAAATCGGCCGCGCTGCGGCTGGCGCGCATGCTTTCCCAGAAGACCGTCTCGGCGGCCGGCGCCGCTGCGGCGGCGGGCGGGACGGCCGCCACGACCGGCGTTGGGGGCGGCGGCGCGGCGCGGAAGTAGAAGCTGCCTTCCAGGGCCGAATTCTCCCAGGGTACCTGGCGGCCCTGCGTCGCCTCCCTCACCTCTCGCCGGACCTCGGCCATGAGTTGCCGGACCTCGATGCCCGGCGTCTCGATCCGGCGCAGCAGCGCCGTGGTGAAGGGGCTGTTCCGGCCCCGGCCGTCATCCGCCACGGTGCCCGGCGCGGTGGCAAAAGCGAGAAGCGTGCCCACCGCCGGATTCACCTGGCCGAGCCCAGGTGCCGTGCCGACAGTGCGTGACGTGGTCTGCAGTCGCCGGCGGAAGGGGTTGTCGCGACAGGCGTCGAGAATAAGGATCGACAGCCGCGCCGCGCCCTCCAGTTGCTCGAGCACGCCATCGAGGTCCAGCGTCTCAAAGCGCAGGTCGCGGTCGCTGCGGATGTCGGCAGGGGCCGGAACCAGCCAGTTCCGCCCGCCGGCCTCCAGCGCATGACCGGCATAGAAGAACAGCGCGGCATCGGCGCCGCGGGCGCGTTGGCCGAGGCGCCGCGCGCCGGCTTCCAGCGCCAGACGGTCGGGATCGATCAGCGTCTCCGTCTCGAAGCCGAGACGCCCGAGGGCAGCAGCGATGTCACGCGCATCATTGGGCGGGTTGGTCAGGGCGGGCACGTTGCGGTAGCCGCCGACGCCGACCACCAGCGCCACGCGGCGTTCCTGCGCGACGGCGGCGGGAGCAATGACGAACCATAGGAGGATGAACAGGGGCAGCAGCATCCATGGCCGGTGCCCATCGCCTGCACACCCACGCCGCCCTGCCTGCACACCGTCGAAACGCATGCCGTGACCCCAGCCACCAGGCAGCCTATTCGATACTCCCTGACCACTTTGGCCCGCCACATCGAAGTGCGGCGACCGGCCAGATGGGGTGAAGCCGAGCACCCGGCGATACGCCAGCCGGTCGCGCATTCAACGTGCAGAGGATCTCCGGGGTCCCGTCCTCACCGGGTAGCCATCGAGGTCGTGCCATCCAGGGGCAGCGCTGCCTCAGCGCGAGCCTCCGCTGACGATGAAGCATTGCTTGGTCACCATGGCGCTGTCGTCGGCGGCAAGGAACAGGCCGAGCCGCGCAATGTCCGCCGGTGTGATCGGATCCGGCAGGCATTGCCGCGCGAGGCCCGCGGCAATCTTGCTCTCATCCTGGTACCAGAGCTGGCGCTGCCGTTCCGTGATCACCATGGCCGGCGCGATAGCGTTGACGCGGATCCGGTCCGGCCCAAGCTGGCGCGCCAGTGAGTTGGTGAAGCCGACGATCGCTGCCTTCGCGGCGCTGTAGGCCGGCAGTTCTGCCGCCCCGTTCATCCAGGCGACGGAGGACATGTTGATGATCGAACCGTGGCCAAGCTCGCGCATCTGCGGCACCACCGCCTGGGCGGCGAAGAAGACATGCCGGAAATTGACGGCCATGGACCAGTCAAACTGGTCCGGCGTGACGTCGTCGAAGCGTTGGCGTTGGTCGTTCGCCGCGTTGTTCACCAGAACCGCAGCGGGACCGAGCGCGCTGCGCGCCTCGGCAAAGGCCGCTCGCAACGCGGCGGTATCGGTCAGGTCGCAGCGCAGGAACAGCGGAGCCGCGCCATGGTCACGCGCGATGGTCTCCACCAGCGCTTCGCTCGCCATCGCATCGATGTCGAGGAAGGCGACACGCGCGCCAGTGGCGGCGAAGGCGCGGACGAAGGCTTCCCCGATACCGCTGCCGCCGCCCGTGATGATGACTGTTCGTCCTTCAAGGCTCGCGTAGCGCGTGAAGCCGATCATGCGATCAGTCGCTCCGTCGCAGGGTCGAACAGGCAGAGCTTCCGCGCATCCACCGCGAAACGGGCGTTGCCGCCAACCGGAAGCCGCACATCCGGCGAGACCCGGCCGAGCAGTTGCTCGCCACCGAGACGCATGAGAACGATGGTCTCCGCGCCGGTTGGCTCGGTCATCTCGACCGGGGCCTCGACGGCAATCGAACCACGTTCATCCGCACCGAAGCGACGGTCGACCTCGGCGATGCATTCCGGGCGGATGCCCAGCACAATCTCGCGATCCTTGAAGGCACCCGCCTGTGCATTGGCCTCACGAGGAATGGGCAGCTGAATCGCGTCGGGCCGGCCCGCGCCGATCACGGCAGCGAGTCCGTCCCCCGCGCCGACCAACCGGGCTGCCACGGTGTTCATTGGTGGCGCGCCCATGAAACGGGCGACGAAGAGGTTAGCTGGGCGGCTGTAGATCGTCTCCGGGTCGGCGAATTGCTGGACCTCGCCCTGATGCATGACGGCGATGCGCGTGGCCATGGTCATCGCCTCGATCTGATCGTGCGTGACATAGACGATGGTTGCGGCGATGCGTCGGTGCAGTTGCTTGATCTCCAGCCGCATCTCGACCCGCAGCTTGGCGTCGAGATTGGAGAGCGGCTCGTCGAACAGGAACAGCGTCGGATCTCGCACCAGGGCGCGACCCATCGCAACGCGCTGCCGCTGCCCGCCCGAGAGCTGTGCCGGCCGGCGGTCCAACAGTTGATCGATCTGAAGCAGGCGGGAAACGCGTTCCACTGCCTCGTCCTGCGCGCGTCGCGGAACGTTGCGGCATTCCATCCCGAAGGTGATGTTCTGCCGCACTGTCATGGTGGGGTAGAGCGCGTAAGACTGGAACACCATGGCGATGTCTCGGTCCTTCGGCGCGACATCGTTCACCAGGCGCCCGCCGATCTCGATGGTGCCCTCGCCCGGCGCTTCCAGCCCGGCGATGATGTTGAGCAGCGTCGATTTGCCGCAGCCCGAGGGGCCGACCAGCACGAGGAACTCCCCGCTGTCCACCTCGAGGTCGATGCCCTTCAGCACCTCCTGCGCGCCGAAACGCTTGCGGACGCCTGCGATGCGGAGTGCCGACATGAATGCCCCCTATTTCACCGCGCCGGCCGTGAGGCCACGCAGGAAGTATTTTCCCCCGAAGAGATAGACGAGCAGCGTCGGCAGCGCGGCGATCAGCACCGCGGCACTCTGCACGCCGTATTGCGGCGCCTCGGACACAGACACCGAGAGCGCGATCAGCGCCGCCGTTACCGGCTGCTGCGCGCCGGTCGTGAACGTCACGCCGTAAAGAAATTCATTCCAGATATGCGTGAACTGCCAGATCACCGTGACGATCAGGATCGGCGGCGACAGCGGCAGCACGATGCGCCAGAAGATGCGGAAGAAGCCGGCGCCGTCGATCTTCGCCGCCTTCAGCAGTTCCGGCGGGATGGCGACGTAGTAGTTGCGACAGAACAGTGTGGTGAAGCTGATCCCCTGTACGACATGGATTAGCACCAGAGCAGAAAGCGTGTTGCTGAGCCCGAGGTCCCGCAGCACCAGCGTCCACGGCACCAGCTTCATCTGTTCCGGCAGGAAGACGCCAAGGGTGATGATGCCGAAGACCCAATTGTCACCGCGGAAGCGCCACAGCGCGATCGAGTATCCGTTCAGCGCGCCGAGCAGTGTCGAGAGGACCGTGGCTGGCACCACCATCAGGACCGAATTCCACATATAGGGCGAGATGCCCTCGCAGCGCCTGGCGATGCAGTAGCGGCCCCAGGCTTGTTCGAAATTGCCGAGCGCCAGGTCCCGTGGCCATCCGACAACGGAGGTCGCACCGATATCCTGCGCCGTCCGCACGGAATTCAACACGACCACCACGAGGGGCACGAGGTAGAAGACGCAGAAGGCAAGCAGCACGGCGTAGATCACCCAGCGACCGAGCGGCAGTGGGCGGCGGGCGAGTTCAGCCATCGCGGGAGGCCCTCCGCTTGCGCCATTGGATGAAAGCGAAGTAGGGCAGCAGCACGGCCAGCAGGTATAGCAGCATCAGCACCGCCGCAGCCGAGCCTCGCCCGAGCAGGCCGCGCTGGAACATCAGGTCGTAGACGACCAGGGTGGGCAGTTGGGTCGATATCCCCGGCCCACCGCCCGTGAGTGCGCGCACCAGATCGAAGGTCTTGATGGTGTACTGCAGCAGAATGACCATCACGGCGATGAAGATCGGCCAGATCGCAGGCAGGACCACGCGCCGGTAGATCCGCCAGGGACCCGCGCCATCGATCTGCGCGGCCTTGTAGAGATCGGCATCCACCGACCGGATGCCGGCGAGGAACAGCGCCATGGCGAAGCCGGAGGCCTGCCAGGCGCCGGCGATGACAATGGTGTAGATCGCCATGTCGCGATCCACGAGCCAATCGAAGCGGAAATTCTCCCAGCCGAGATTGCGCACCAGACGCTGGATGCCGATGGAAGGATTGAGCAGCCAGGCCCAGACGGTGCCGGTGACGACGAAGGACACGGCCATCGGATAGAGAAAGATGGTCCGGAACAGGTTCTCGGCCCGGATGCGCTGGTCGATGAGGATCGCCAGCAGCAGGCCGATCGCCGTGGTCAGTGCGACGAAACCCGCCCCGAAGATGAACAGGTTGTCGGTGGCGATCGCCCAGTTCCGCGATGCCAGGACCGAGCTGTAGTTGCGCAGCCCCGCCCATTCATTGTCCGGCAGCAGGGTCGAGGCCGTGAAGGAGATCCACGTCGTGTAGCCTGTGAAACCGATGACATGCACCACGCTGATGAGGAGCGGCGGCCACAGGACCAAGTGAACCAGCCAGGGCCCCAGCATGGCGCGCCAGCGCGGGCCCGCCACGTCGAAGCGTTCCCGGCTGATCGTTGCCGACGGTGCGGTTACCGCCGGCGGGCCCTGGACGTTCATGCCCTCGCCTCCGCGATCAGCGCGCCGCTTCCACGGCGTCCGCGAGGCGCGTCGCCGCCTGTTCCGGCCGGATCGACCGGTTGTGCACGAACTCCGTCAGCACATCGATCATGGCCGCGGTCATCGCGTTGTTCTGCGCCATGTTGTGCGCCAGGCTGAGTACGGATTGTTCGCCCCGGACCGCCGCGGCGAGGGACGCCGCCGCTTCGCGTTGCCCGGCGGACCAGCCAGCGCCGGAGAGGTCCATGTCCGTCCGCACCGGGATCGAGCCGGTCGTCTGCGAGTACATTTCCTGGATGCGCTTGCTCATCACCAGGCTCGCCATGAGCATCTGCCCGGCCTGGAATTCCGGCTCGCGGCGGCGCCAGAAGATGAAGGCATCGGCATTGAGCACGAAGCAGGGGCGTCCGTTGTCTACCGGCGCCTGGCCGACCAGGTAGTCCTCGTCCGAGAAGCCGTTGTGGCGGATCACGCCCTGCGCCCAGCCACCCATGATCAGCATGCCCATCTCGCCGCGGACGAAGCGCGGCAGGAAGGTGCTGTAGTGCTGGCCGGAGGCAGCGGGATCCATCCATTCCGACATCTGGCGCGTCTGCCGGAAGGCGGCGAGCACCTCCGGCCCGCGCAACGCCCGGTCATCGAGCTCCATGAGCGCGCGACGGTAGGCGGTGGGGTTGAGGCCGGCGAGCGCCACCTCGAACTTCTGGGCATCATCCCAGCGGATGCCGCCATTGGCGATCGGCGTGATGCCGGCGTCCTTCATCTTCGCTGCGAGCTGATTGAATTCCGCCCAGGTCTTCGGCAGCGCCGTCGCCCCCACGCGTTCCATCGCCCGGCGGGAGGCGAAGAGCGTGTTGGTGCGATAGACCTGTAATGGCAGCGCGATCCAGCGGCCCTGCGGCTTGTGCAGCCGCGCAAGGTCCGGAGCGACGACCTGTTCGTACCCCGCCTCGGCAACCGCGGCGGTGAGGTCCACGGTGGGGGCGATCCGCGACCAGGCCGCGATCTCAGGCCCCTTGAGTTGCGACGCGGCCGGTGGGTTCCCGGCCAGGATGTCGGCCCGGAGCTTGTTCATCATCTCGGTCGTGAAGCCGGGAACCGGATTGTGCTCCCAGGTCCCGCCCGCCGCCTCGAAAGCCTGACCGAGCTTGGTGATGGCGGCGCCGTCGCTCCCCGCGCTCCATTGCGAGATGACGGTGATGCGTGGCCTGGTGCCCGCGGCCTGCGCACGCGCAAGCGAGGGTGCTGCGATCAGGCCGGCCGATGCCGCGAGCAGCCCGCGACGACGGACATATGAATCCATTGCTTCCTCCTTGCGTCGGGCGCTGGTTTCGCCCTGTCGTTCTTGCTGCAGTGCAACCGATGCCGTGGCGCATGCCTATCCTGGCTGGACTTTGCGCCCGGGCGACGCGCGCTCAGCATAACAAGATCGAGCATGCACGCAGGAGACGGCTGGGATCAAACGTCGGTTTGACATCGAGCAATCCAGCGTGTTCCCGCTGACATCCGCTCTCATTCGGGCTGTAATGCCGGAAGAGGAAACGGAGTGCGCCCGGGAAGATGGCACAAGCACGGCCGGCAGCCGGCGCGGAACGGACCGCGCGGCGCCCGAGGACCGGCCCGCGAGGCAGGACGCCGACAGAAGCCGCGCGGGCGGCAACCACCACGGCGCTCGGCGAGTTGCCGCTGCGCCGTGATCTGTTGATCGAGCATCTCCACGCGCTGCAGGATCATTTTGGCGCGCTGCATCCGGACCACCTGGTCGCCCTGGCCGAGATGCTGCACCTCGCGCCCGTGGAGGTCTTCGAGGTCGCGACCTTCTATGCGCATTTCGACGTGCTCGCGGATGGCGAGGCCGCGCCGCCGCCGGTGACCATTCGTGTCTGCGAGGGCCTGCCCTGCGCTATGGCCGGCGGCCACGACCTGCTTGCCGCATTGCGATCGAACCCGCCGGGCGGCGCGCGGGTGATCGCCGCGCCCTGCATGGGCGCCTGCCACGAGGCCCCTACCTGCTGGGCTGTGCAAGGCCGGACGCAGGATTGCGTCGCTCACGCAACACCGCAACGGGTCGCCGCGGCCTGGTCGGCCGGGCTGGGCGTGCGGCCGCATAGCCCGCCTCATCCTGCGCCACGCTGGCCCGATGGGTGGCCGACGCTCGCGGCCGCGCGTGGCGGACGCCTGACGACTGCAACAATGCTCGCCGCGCTCGAGGAGGCCGCCCTGCGCGGTCTCGGTGGTGCAGGCTTTCCGGTGGCGCGGAAATGGCGCGCGGTGCTGGAACAACCGGGTCCGCGCCACCTGGTCGTGAATGCGGATGAGGGCGAGCCTGGCACCTTCAAGGACGCGTGGTGCCTGGAACGCCAAACCTATCGCTTCCTCGAGGGCATGCTTCTCGCGGCCCATGCGATCGGCGCCGAGGCATGCTGGGTCTACATCCGCGACGAGTACCCGAAGGCTCGGCAGGACGTGGCGACCGCGCTCACGATGCTGCGGGACGCCGGCGTGCCGATGCCGACAGTCCATCTCCGCCGCGGCGCGGGCGCCTATATCTGCGGCGAGGAGACGGCGTTGCTCGAAAGCCTTGAAGGCCGGCGGGGCTATCCGCGCCATAAGCCGCCCTTTCCGGGCGAGCATGGGCTCTTCGGCGCGCCGACGCTGATCCACAATGTCGAGACGCTGTGGTGGCTGCCGACGCTTTTCGGCGCGCCCGACGCCGCGGCGCAGTTCGCCGCATCAGGCCGCCGCGGGCACAAGGGACGCCGGTTGTTCAGCCTGTCGGGCCGCGTGCGGCGCCCCGGTGTCTACGAAGCGCCACTCGGCATCACGGTGCGCGAGTTGATCGAGGAGCATGGTGGCGGCATGCAGGACGGCCATGAATTCGCTGCCTATCTGCCAGGCGGGGCCTCCGGCGGCATCCTGCCGGCCTCGATGGGTGACCTGCCGCTCGCCTTCGGTGCGCTGGAACATCTGGGCTGCTTCGTCGGTTCCGGTGCGGTGGTGGTGCTGTCGGACCAGGACGATCTCCCCGAGTCCGTTCGCAACCTGGTGCGCTTCTTCCGTGACGAATCCTGCGGGCAATGCACGCCCTGCCGCGTGGGCACGCAGAAGGCGGCGACAATGTTGGAGGCGCCGCGCTGGGACCGCGCGCTGCTGGCGGAACTCGCGCAGGCGATGGCGGATGGGTCGATCTGCGGCCTCGGTCAGGCGGCGATGAACCCGGTGCTGTCCCTGCTGCGGCACTTCCCGACGGAGGCGATGCCGTGACGCGCTTCGTCCTCGACGGCAGGGAGGTCGAGGCCGCGCCAGGCGAAACGATCTGGACGGTCGCGCAGCGCCAAGGCACGGAGATCCCGCATCTCTGCCACCACCCGAAGCTGGGATACCGGCCGGACGGCAATTGCCGCACCTGCC
Source organism: Roseomonas sp. SRI_022 (assembly GCF_057586215.1). Lineage (NCBI taxonomy): Bacteria > Pseudomonadati > Pseudomonadota > Alphaproteobacteria > Acetobacterales > Roseomonadaceae > Roseomonas > Roseomonas sp. SRI_022. The sequence goes on along the minus strand of NZ_JBYCZL010000009.1, from coordinate 110,725 downwards.
TGGTGGACGTTGAGGGTGAGCGCACCCTCGTCGCCTCCTGCATCCGCGCGCCGCGGGAGGGGATGACGGTGCGCACCGCCTCGGCGCGTGCGGAAGCCGCGCGACGGATGGTGTTCGAACTGCTGCTTGCGGACATGCCAGGGCCGGAGGGGCGTGATGCTACTTCGACCTTCGCGCGATGGGCGGCGTCACTCGGCGTCACGCGGTCGCGCTTCGCCGCGGATGCGCGGGCGGCACCGGATCTCTCGCATCCCGCCATGGCCGTGGCGCTCGATGCCTGCATCGCCTGCGGCCTGTGCGAGCGCGCCTGCCGGGAGGTGCAGCATAACGACGTCATCGGACTCGCACGTCGCGGAGCAAACGTGACGGTCGCCTTCGACCTGCTCGACCCGATGGGTGCGTCCTCCTGCGTTGCGTGCGGGGAATGCGTGCAGGCGTGCCCGACCGGGGCTCTGTTGCCGAAATCCGTGCTCGACGATCGCGGCCACCGTGCCGCCGAACCTGCGCGGGAGGTCGCCAGCGTCTGCCCGTATTGCGGTGTTGGCTGCCAGGTTGGCTTCCGCGTGCGCGACAACAGGATCGAGGAAGTGGTCGGTCACGACGGCCCCTCCAATCATGGACGCCTTTGTGTGAAGGGCCGCTTCGGCTTCGACTACCTGGCGCATCCGGATCGCCTGATGCGGCCGCTGATCCGCATCGACGGTGCGATCAAGGATCCCAAGGATTGCATCGACCCGTCCCGCGCGCGCGCGAAGTTCCGCGAAGCGACGTGGGAGGAAGCGATGGATCGCGCCGCATCCGGCCTGCGCGTCATCCGCGACCGCGTCGGCCCGGACGCGCTGGCCGGCTTCGGCAGCGCCAAGGGATCGAATGAGGAGGCGTATCTTTTCCAGAAGCTGGTCCGCACCGGCTTCGGCACCAACAATGTCGACCACTGCACGCGGCTGTGCCATGCGGCGTCGGTCGCGGCGCTGCTGGAAGGCATCGGCAGCGGTGCGGTCACCGCGCCATTCACCGCGGTGCGCGATGCAGATCTGATCTTCATCATCGGCGCGCGGCCGACCGAGAACCACCCCGTCGCTGCAACCTTCATCAAGGACGCGGCCGCGCGCGGCGCGACGCTCGTCATCGCCGACCCGCGCGGCAGTTCGCTCGACCGCTTCGCAACGGAGGTCCTGCGTTTCGCGCCTGGCGAGGACGTCGCGCTGCTCAACGCCATGCTGCACGTCATCCTGACAGAGAACCTTCAGGACGAGGCGTTCCTGGCCGCCCGCGTCGATGGCTTCGCCGCGCTGCGCACCCATGCGGAGGCCTATGCGCCCGAGGCTATGGCTGGACGCTGCGGCGTGCCTGCCGAGCAGATCCGCCGCGTCGCGCGGCTCTATGCGCGCTCGCCGGCGGCGCTGACGCTTTGGGGGATGGGTGTTTCGCAGTCGATCCATGGCACCGACAATGCACGGGCGCTGATCGCCCTGGCGCTCGTCTGTGGCCAGATCGGGCGGCCCGGCACGGGGCTGCACCCCCTGCGTGGGCAGAACAACGTGCAGGGTGCCTCCGATGCCGGGCTGATCCCGATGATGCTTCCGGACTACCATCGCACCGGCGACGATGCGGCACGCGCGGCGATGGAGGCGCTGTGGCATGCCGTGATCGATCCGCGCCCCGGCCTGACTGTGGTGGAGATCCTCCAGGCCGCCGAACGTGGCGCGATCCGCGGCATGTACGTCATGGGCGAGAACCCCGCGATGTCCGACCCGGACCTCGAGCATGCGCGCGCGGCACTCGCGCGGCTCGACCATCTCGTTGTGCAGGACCTGTTCCTGACGGAAACGGCGGCGCTCGCTGACGTGGTTCTGCCCGCCTCGGCCTGGCCGGAGAAGGACGGCACCGTCACCAACACCAACCGCCAGGTACAGATGGGCCGCGCCGCCGTGGCACCGCCGGGCGAGGTTCGGCAGGACCTCGCCATCATCGTGGAGATGGCCCGCCACCTTGGCCTCGATTGGAACTACGAGCACCCGCGCGACGTTTTCGCCGAGATGACGCAGGCCATGCCGAGCCTTGCCAACATCACCTGGGACCGGCTCGAACGCGAAGACAGCGTCACGTATCCCTGCTCCGACCCCGGCATGCCGGGCGAGGCGATCGTCTTCCACGACCGCTTCCCCACCCCGGATGGCCGCGCGCTGTTGGTGCCGGCCGGCTTGTCGCATCCGGAGGAGACGCCCGACACCGAGTTCCCCTTCGTGCTGACCACGGGGCGCCAGCTTGAGCACTGGCATACCGGCACGATGACGCGGCGCGCCGGCGTGCTGGATGTGCTGGAGCCGTCGGCCACCGTCTCCCTCGCACCCGGTGCGTTGCGGCGCCTGGGCATTGTGGCCGGCGACAGGCTGCGCATCACGACGCGGCGGGCCTCGATCGAATGCGTGGCGCGCGGCGATCCCGCCCTGCCGGACGACGTGATCTTCCTGCCCTTCGCCTTCCGCGAGGCAGCCGCGAACCTGCTGACCGACGCAAGGCTCGACCCCTATGGGAAGATCCCCGGCTACAAGCTTTGCGCCGCGCGCGTTGAAGCAGCCTGACTTGTGTCGTTCCGGCGGCCGGGCTGTTGCGACCATGGCGTCGCGCGCCGAGGCCGCGGAACCGGGAACGAATGAAGAACCACAGCGGCGCCACGAAGGGCGACTGAACGACGACGAGCGCGGAATCTCGCAGGCGGCAGACGCGTCCACGGCAAGGCGATCCAGCCAGGATCGCCGCCCGCTTCTCGATCCGTAAGCAATGGCTTGGGAATGGTGGGCGCCGTAGGATTCGAACCTACGACCCGCTGATTAAGAGTAAGCGATAGATCACCGCCACGATCCGCCAAATCCCGCCAGATACCTTGCATTCATTCGGGTCCGCAAATAAGTTGGCCGCCACAAACCACCACGCGGACCCGATGCGGACCCAACCGCCGGGTCCGCGTGGGGTCCGCAAGATCGGGGTCCGCGACCGTGCCGAAACTGACCGACCGCTTCCTGACCACCTTCAAGCCCGCGCCGGGCAGCAAGGACCGCATTGCGTTCGATACCGAGTGCCAGGGGCTTGGGGTCCGCGCGACGGCCGCCGGGACCAAGACCTTCATCGTCCAGTGGACCGACCCTGCGACCAAGCTGAAGCGCCGCGAGCCGTTGGGCGTATGGGGCAGCATCACGACCGACCAGGCCCGCGAGGCCGCCCGCGCCCGCCTCGGCGATGTGGCGAAGGGCATCGACCCCCGTGTGGTGCGGCTGGAACAGCGCGAGGCTGCCGCCCGCGACAAGGCCGAGCGCGCCCTGACCCTCGAAACCCTGGTTGATGATTGGGCGAAGCTGCACCTGACGCAGAAGCGCCCGCGCTATGCGACCGAGGCGGTGCGCGCGATCAAGCACGCTTTCGCCAAGCACCTGAAGCGCCCGGCTGCGCGCCTGTCCAAGGCCGAGGCCGTGGCGGTGCTGGATGACCTATTGAAAGCCGGCAGCGCCGCCATGGCGGGCCGGACGCTGGCCTATGCGCGCGCCTGCTACGCCTGGGCTGAGAAGCGCGGGAAGGTGGGCGGCAACCCGTTCGAAGGTATCCCCATCGGCGCCGGCATCGTCGCCCGTGAGCGCGCCCTGACGGCCGAGGAAACCGGCCGCATCTGGAATGCCGCCGCCGGCATGGGCGAGCCGTGGGGGCCGCTGTTCCGCGTCCTGCTGCTGACGCTGGCCCGGCGCGATGAAGTCGCGGGGATGCGGTGGTCCGAACTGTCCGCCGACCTCGCCACATGGACCATTCCCGGCGCGCGCATGAAGCGCGGGCAGGCGCATGTGGTCGCCCTGCCGGAAGCCGCCCGCGCCGCCCTGCGCGACGTGAAGCGCATCAAGGGGCAGGATCTTGTTTTCAGCACCACCGGCGAGACGCCTGTGAGCGGCTTCACGAAGGCGAAGGCCGCGCTCGACAAGGCCGCGAAGGTGAAGGACTGGCGGCTTCACGACATACGCCGCACGGGCGTTTCCGCGCTCGCCGCCATGGGGTTCAACCCGGTGGTCGCGGACATGCTGTTGGCGCACCAGCCGGTGCGGCTTTCGACTGTGGCGCGCGTCTATCAGCGGCATGATTTCGCCGCCGAGCGCGAGGCGGCGTTGACGGCTTGGGCCAAGCATGTGGCGCACTGCGCGGCCGGTAAGGACGATGCCGCCGAGAATGTCGCGGACCTTGCCGCACACCGGGCGACGCGCGGGGTGGCCTGATGACCGCTCGCGTGCGGCGCGCTGTGAAGGTGGCCGAGTGAGGTTCCCTGCTCCTAATTCCCTTCTTCCTTTCGCGTGCGAGAAAATTCACTCCACCTCGCCCCGCCACCGAAGACCGCTGCTTGCGGTTCCCTCCCCCAAAAGTTTCCGACGTGCGTTTGCAGGCCGGGTTTCTGCATTTGCAGGGGGAACGTGGGGGAACGGGGGAACAGCCTAGAGTTTCCTGGCTTTCACGCGTTCCCCCATGCCCAACACGTGGGGGAACAGGGGGAACGCGCTCCGCCCGCCAGACGAGGCGCGGTGCGGCGTGAATTCCAGTTTCCATGCGCGCGGCTGCGAAAGTTGCGAAACCTGCGAAAGCGCGCCGGGCGGTCGAGAAGCGCACGGGATAAAGATCCCGCCTGGCGCCGTTCTTCGCCCCTCGGCAGGCACCCTTCGGCCCGCACCGCTGCGCTGCTCACTCGTTCGTCCGTAGTCCCAACCGTGCGATCACCGCATTCCATCGCGCCGCCTCGCGTGCCTGGTGCGCGGCCAAGGCGGCGGGCGACGTGCCGAGCATCTCGCTGCCCGTCACATCCAAGCCTCCGCGCGCCGATGGGTCGGTTGCCAGCGCGCCGCGGATCACTTCGGCCAGCCGCTCAGCGCTGGCGCGCGGGAAGCCGGCGGGCGCGACCACGCCTGTCCAGCCGAAGAAGGCGGTATCCGGCACACCGGCCTCCTCGAAGGTCGGCACATCGGGCAGCGTCGGCAGGCGCGCCTCTCCAGTCTGCACGATGGCGCGCAGCCTGCCGTCCTGCAGGTGCGGTAGCGCGGCCGAAGGCACGTTGAACATCGCCTGCACCCGACCGGCCACGAGGTCGAGCGTCGCCGGCGGAAAGCCCCGATAGGGCACGTGCGTGATGCTGAGGTCGAGCCGCGCCTTCAGTTCCTCCATGGCGAGATGGGTCACCGTCCCAGGCCCGATCGAGGCATAGGTCACCGCGCCGGGGTTGGCCCGGACATGCGCAACGAAGCCGGCCCAGTCGCGCACCGGCAAGGAAGGATGGACCGTCAGCACGAAGGGGACGCGGGTGATCAGCGTGATCGGTGTGAAGTCCCGCACCGGGTCGTAGGACAAGGCGGGGTTCAGCACCCGAGCCGTGGTGGTCGGCCCGCCCAGCACGAAGCCGAGCGCATGAAGATCGCGCGCCTGTGCCACCACGGCCGCCGCGATCGTGCCGCCGGCGCCCGGCCGGTTCTCGACGATGAAGGGCTGGCCGAAGGCCGCAGCGAGATGCGGCGCGAGGCCGCGAGCGAGCAAATCTGCCTGGCCGCCCGGCGGCAGGCCGACCAACAGGCGCACAGGCCGGTCGGGCCAGGGCGATTGCGCGGCTGCACGGCGGGCAGCGACCAATGCAAGCGAGGCACCGACGACGCGCCGGCGGCGCAGGTGGCCGAGCGCGGCGCGCTGCGGCATTGCCCATGGTGGCGCGGGGCGTGGGTGTGCAGACATGGGGGCACTCCTTCCGGAATCGCTGTTGATCCTGGGGTGGTGCTCCGCGCCTTGTCGGTTGTTGCGCTTGCGGGGCGTGCGAAGATTGCACGCCCGCGCCTGCCCATGTCTAGCGTCCAGCGGGCCAAGGCTGTTGGGTTCCAGCACCCAGGGGGCTGATGAGGACTTCATCGCCGCGCGCCGCATCCTCCTGGAAGGGCGGTAGAGCGCCTCATTAATCACCCTTGCCGTTGAAGCTGATGCAACCGTCGTCCGTGATTGCTGGGCTCTGAAATCCCACGACGCTCTCGATACGGCCACTACGGCCTGCCGCCGAGACTGAAGCGCAGGGGGCAGGCCAACGTTTCGGTGATCTCCCGCAACGCATCAGGCCGCTTGCTCCGGCTCACCGCCGGCTCGGGTCACCGCTTGCCCGCCGGGGGCCTCGTCCTCAGGGTCGGCGGCGCGGGGAGCGAAGTCGCAGCTCCCTCCCGTCATCCATGCCCAATACTCACCCAAGCGCCCGAGCTCGCGCGCCGCATCGCCCACGGCGACCAAGCCAAGCACGTCGTCGGCAAGTTCGTCGCGGTGCGACCAGACCTGTTCGAAGCAGCGATGGCGCTCAACAGGATCGGCGGGTGGCGCCGGTAGGATAACAAAAGTCACAGACGGGATGCTCGCAGGCGTGATGCGCTGCCAGTACTGCGAACTTCGCGCTCCCCGTTGTGACCCTCGTCACCGCGGCGCGTCATGTCACCTATGCATCGCACCGATGGGCGTTGCGCCGTGTTAGCCTTTCAGGCGCTCGTGCCGCATCAGCCAATCGCGCAGGATGCGCTCCGTCTCTGTTACGGAGATGACTTTGCCTGCTCCGCCTTCAGCCCCCCCCGCGATCAGGCGGCGGATGGCGCCGGCGCTCGTCGCCAGCGCAGCGAGGCCGTCGCTCATGTCGGCATGAACGGGACCTGCGCGGGCCGGTTGAAGCTCGGCAAGCCCCGCGCCGCGTCGAATGTCTTTGGCGGACGGGACGCTGCTGGCATCAGAAGTAGGGTGAGGAGAAAGGGGCGAAAGGCCATCCGCGACCGACAGCGGGTGCCGGCGACGCCACGAGCCATCTACGTCACATGCGATTTGCGAGCACCGGCACCCGCTCACCGCCGCGAACGATAGCGACGCAATGCACCGATCGCGGTGCGGTTTGTGCGGCCCGTCGCAGCACGCAATCGGAACATGTGCGACAGGCGAACCGATCAATACTGAAACCCGGCTTCGGCGCGGAGCGTTGACCCCCGCAGCAATGGAGGCGTTCGTTATGGAATCGGTCGTCCCGGTCGCTTCGGCACAACAGAACTACCAGGGTGAACTGCAAGCTTATTGGAAGGCGTGCACAGCGATCCGGGAAGGCGAGACCGCTATCGGCGTTGCGGACCTGCTCACAATCGCCTGGACGCGCTCTCCAATTCTTCGCGAGCGTGTTCGACAGGTGCTCGCGAAGCACGGGGCAGTCTTCCACTAGGCGGGGCGCAAACGGCTGCCTCGCCGTCGCCTTGGAAGCCAGTCCACGCTTCCCGGTCAGCGGCGTGCAACATGAGCGGGCCGCCTGATTCGATGACGGAGTGTCCTATGTCCGACGTGGTTGCCAAGCCGGGAATTCTGCAGCTCACCGCTTCAATCGTGGCCGCGCACGTCTCCAACAATCCCGTGCCTATGAGCGATCTTCCCGGTCTTATTGCCGGCGTCCATGCCGCGCTGGCGGGGACCGGACAACCGGCTCCGGCCAAGGCTGAGGCCCGGCCGGAACCCGCCGTTCCGATCAAGAAGTCGGTCCATCGAGACTACCTCGTGTGCCTTGAAGACGGGAGGAAGCTGAAGATGCTGAAGCGGCACCTCGCGACGGCATTCAACCTCACGCCCGACCAGTACCGGGAGAGGTGGGGCCTGCCTTCCGACTACCCGATGGTCGCGCCAGCTTACTCCGAACGCCGCGCCGCGCTTGCCAGGGAGATTGGCTTGGGCGGGGACGGTCGCATGAAGCCGGCCCGGAAGAAGACATAGGACCGGCGCTACCCGCACCAACGGGGACGCGGCCCTCGGCCGAAATATGGCCCCGCCATTCCTTCGCGGATCAGCACTGCCGCAACATCCTGTCCGCGGCGATCGCGCACGATGGGCAGGGTCACGCCACCCGCTATCACCGCGGCCGCGTCCGCAGCACGCTATAGGAAGAAATCACCCGCCGCGAATGTCACAAGCCCCATGACCTTGATCTGGAAATTCGCGCCGTTCACGCCGTCCGTGTCGCCCTCGACGAAGGTATTGCCGCCGGACTGGAAGGCGCGGAGCTGGCCGGCCACGCCGGTGAAGGAACCGGCGATGAAGGTGAACGCCGCATCACCGGCCGCGGCGCCATTCGCATCGATCACCGAGACGTCGATGCGGTCGCCTTCCGCCTTGCTGAAGCCAAAGATCGCGTCGCGGCCCGACACCAGGGTCGTGGAGTCGCCGATCGCGAGGTAACGGAAGCGATCCGCGCCGAGGCCCCCGTTCAGGATGTCTGCCCCGGCGTCGCCGGTCAGCGTGTCGGCCCCGGCCTCGCCGAGCATGCGGTCGTTGCCCGAGCCGCCTCGCAGGCTGTCATTGCCGATGCCGCCGAGCATGCGGTTCTCGGCGCTGTTGCCGTTCATCACGTCGGCGCCATTGCCGCCGCGCAGCCATTCGAAGCCGCTGAACTGGTCGCCCTCGGCATCGCCGCCGGCAGCGTGCCCGGTTTCGAGGTTTACCGTGACCGCGGCCGCGGCCCCCGCGTAGTCGAGCACATCGATGCCCGCGCCGCCGATGAGCAGGTCGGCGCCCGCACCGCCATTCACCCAGTCCTGGCCGTCACCGCCGTCGATCGAGTCTGAATCGCCTTGGCCGCTGAGGATATCGTCTCCGCCATGGCCCTCGATGACGTCATTGCCGCCGCCGCCGGCCAGCACATTGGCATCCCGGCCGCCGAGGATGGTGTCGCTCCCGAGAAGGGCGGTGACGGCGCCGGTGACGAGCCCCTCGCGGCTGTCGAAGAGGTTGTTGCCCTCGCCGAGGGAGACGCGCCCGAAGATGGTGCCGGTGTTGATGATCGTGTCGGCCTGGAACGACCCGGAATAGGCGTAGGGAAGGCCGGCGATGGTGCCGGAATTGGTCAGCCTTGTCTCGGCCCCGATGGCGCTGGCGACATTGATTGTGGCACCCGGGCCGGGGGCCGTGGCGGAGATCAGCCCGGTGTTGACGATCTCGACGCCGGAATTGCTGATTTGGATGGGGATGCCCCCGCTGATCGTCCCGGTGTTCAGGATGTACGCGAAGGGGCTGTCGATCAGCAGCACCCCGTAGGCGTCGCCGAAGATGCCCCCATGGTTCTCGACGGCCACGCCGCTGAGCCGTTCCCCCCAGAACCCATCGCCGCCGCTGACCTCGCCGAAGTTACGGAAGCGTTCGGGGGCGAACATCTTGATCGCCGCCACGTCGCTCAGGCTGGTCACGAAGGCGTCGGGCCCGATGTCGAGCGTGTGGCCGCCACCGCTGACGGAATCGCCCCACAGGTTGATCGCGGTTCCGAAGGCGGACACCACGTCTCCCCGGCTGGTGATCCTCACCGCGCAGTCGCTGGCATAGGTCGCACCGTTGAAGACGTTCTCGACCACCGCGTAGTTCGCCTCATAATAAGAGATGTTTGCGACCTGACCGGTGCTGAGCGCGATGGTCGGCTGCGCAATGAAGTAGGAAGCCATGACCGTTCCTTCCCTTCGAGCGGGTGCAGTGGCGCGGCGATGCTGTCGCGCGGCGTGCGACGCATGCGACGAGATCAGCCTTGGCTGCGACCACTGGAAGCGTCGTCGGTTAGGTGGCGGCCTGTCCCGCCACATGACCATCCGGATCTAGTGCCGACACTCCCGCGACGGGTCCGTCAGGCATCTGTGGGAAGCCTAGGCGCCCGCCAAGTCGTTCTGCAATGGCAATCACGGAGGCGGGAGCCAGCGGGGCATCTGTGCCCGCCCTGGTTTCAAACGACGCGCGAGCGTCGGCCGTGGCGAGGCGAGATGGAACGCCGCAGCGGTGGACGTTCGCATGCCGACCGATTTGCCGCTGTTCGGCGCTGCGACGGCAAGGAGGCTGCCCCATCGTCCCCGGCCTCGTGGCTGAGCGATGCGGGCTTTCCGACTCTCGGCAGGGCACTGGCCGCGCATCTCGGGTGCGTCGAGACCGACCATACGGACCCCGCTCGCTTCCGCATCGGAGCGTGCTCCGTCGATTGCGCGGCATCGTGACGCCTAATCCTGGCGGCGACGCCGCTGCCGTGAGCTCACGCGGCAGCTGCCGCTCAGCACGAACAGGAAAGCGACGTGCCGCGCCGGGGGGGCGTGATATCGGTGCGTGGCGTCAATGCATCTCCGCGAGGCCAAGGACCATGAGCCGCCGATCCGCCATCCTGCTGACCTTGCTGGTCACCGCCTGTGCTCCCCAAGCTCCTCTGCCGACCCTGCCCGGCACGTCAAATTTCATGATGGGACGCGATCCCATCGTCGTCATCGGCCAGTCCATGGTCGTCTTCTTCCGCGCACCGCAAGCGAACCAGCCGGCCGCCGCCGCGCGCGCCATCGCGGAGCTGGAGTGGCTGGCCGACACCACCCCGCGCAATCCGCGCTGGCAGACGGCGAGCGGCGCAGGCCTCAACGAGCTGGAGCAGGCGCGGGCGGAAGCCCGCAATGCCCTTGGCATTCCCCGCAACGCGCCGACCCAGGGAGTCATCAACGGCCTGTGGACCGCCGCTGACGCTATCGATGCGAACCACCAGACCGCGCTCGCCGCCGCGCTGCCGGTCAGCCTGTTCCCGCTCGGCCCGGCGGCGACCGTGCAACGCCTGTCCCAGCCGCCCTTGGTGCCGAGCGTGATGCAAGCAGCCTGGGCGCTGTCCAGCGGACCAAGTCCGCGTGGCCGCCGCTGAGACAGGGCAATGGCTGAAGGCTGCGGGGCGGCTTCTGCGGTCCGGCGATGCGCGCAGCATTACCGAGATCGCTGAGTCAGTGGGCCACTTTGACGCTTCGTCATTCAGCCGGAGGTTTCGCCGGACCTTCGGCACAACGGCGAGCGCCTGGCGCAGCGAGGGCCGACTTCACAGGGACGACCCAATCAGGTCGCGCGGGTTCGGCCTTTCCGATTTCCTGCATTGAGTGGAAGGCGCTATCGCCTCGCGGCTCATCAATCGGTCGAATCTGCTGCGGCATTTGGCGGCGTCTATGAAGCGCCGAGGCGGCCGAGTCGCCAATCGCGCACCAGCGTCGCTGCCGCGCGTGTTGTAATCCGCCCGGCGTGCAGCGTGTCAGCCACGACTTCGCATGTCGCCGCAACCGTCGGCGCGTCGTGGTGCTGCAGTGCCCGCCCCAACTCTGTCCAGAATGCCCGTCCCGCCGCCAGGCCACGGTATGCGGGATGGAACGCAAGGTCGGCGACCGCCTGCTCCGCAAACATCGTGTCGAGCTCCGCGCGCCTCGCGTGGAGCGGGAATGTGTAGAGATAGGCAGGATGCTTGCGAGCCACGAGCGTCTGCGTAGCAAATACGGACCGGCGGGGCGCGTAGAGCGTGAGGACCAGCATTCGGAGGTGCCGATCATCCACCTCATTGCGGCGCGGTTGATCGACCGGTCGGATCTGCTGCGGAAGTTGGCGGCGATAGGCGAGGACGGGATCGAGACAGCGAAGCCGGGCGCAGAGGTGAAGATGCCCGCGACGCGCGATTTTCAATAAATATCCGCCACGATCCGCCAGTAACCGTCATGTCTATCGTCTGAAATTACTGTTACACTGTTAGTATAACGACCTGACTGTTATGCTCTCGGCGAAGCAGAGCCGTCGAGGGCCTCCCATGGCTATAGCATCCCGCTACATCATCGGCCTTCCATACGATCCCGGCATGGGCGTGGGGCGCTATCCGAACGCGGCATCGCTCGGCACCACGCCTGGTGTCGTCAATATTCCGGGCGTGCAGCCTGTGGCCGGCGGCGGCAGCGGGACGGTTACGCCTATCTCGTCTGCTGTCGCGAGCGGTGGTGGCGCCGCCAGCGGGGGAGGGGACAACCTGCTGGCGTCGCTGCTGCTGGGCGGCTTGGGCGCGCTGCAATACCTGCCGGACGCCTACGACGCGCTGTTCGGCGATCCGGCTGCCCAGACCGCTTCGCCGGGGGCGTTCGATACCGGCACCTTCACCGGGCCGGGCGGCGTGGCGGTTTCGAACGCGGCGTTCGGCGGCCTCCGGACACCGTGTGGTATCATTCTGACTCGGTGAAGGGGCGATCCCGGTGCCGCTGGCGGGGCACCGGGATAGGGTCACTTGGCACCCTCGCTTCCAGTGGGGAACGGACTTCTTGGTGCGAACAGAAGCCCCAGCCAGGGACCTAGAAGCGACGCTGACGACCACCTGAGGCGCTCTGCACGACGCCCCACGATCGTCAGTTCCCTATCGCCCAGCGGGCCGAGAGGTTGCGCCTTGGGCCCACGGCCCTGCCCAACCAGCCACGATCCCCACACCTGCGTGACGCCCTGGGACCGTCACTGCAGACCCATCCCATCGTGCGGGCGCGCCGCGCGAGTGACACTATGCTGGCCGTCCGCTTTGCCCATTGGGATCCATGAATGTGCCACGTCTCGAATCAGCCGGCCATCCGGCAGCCCGCGATGACGCTCAAGGACACCGTCGGCTGAGCATGCGGCCGACGAACGAAGGGATTGTCGCCGGTCAGGACGCCGCCGAGGCCGGACTTGCGCTAACCACCGCCGCGCCTGGAGGACCGAGACGAGCTAACCCTCGGAAGCGGCGCCGCTGCGTTCACGAAGTCCGGCCATGGATCGGTTGGCAGCCGCCCAGGCAGCAAGGCCGCGAGGTGGAACTGGTCTGGACGAGCCACCTTCGCCAGGCTGCCCCAGGAGACAGGACGGGCGATCGGTGCGCCGGGCCGCGCGCGCGGCGACCAGCCTGCGACCGCCGTCGCCAGCCGATCGTTGCGGAGGTAGTCGAGGAAGATGCGCCCGCCCCGCGCCGCCTTCGCCATCCGCGTGGTGAAGGTGTCCGGCGCCTGGCGCTCGAGCGCCCTGCACAGTTCGAGCGCGAAGGCCTTCGCCCCCGGCCAGCCTAGCGGGGGACCGCGGCGCGGCGCGGCGATAGGCACCACGACATGAATCCCCTTTCCTCCCGACAATCGCGGAAAGCCCGTCAGGCCGAGCGCGGCGAGTTCGTCGCGCAGCCGCCGCGCCGCGGCCCGGACGTTCGCGAAGGTGACATCCGGCCCCGGGTCGAGATCGAAGATCAGCCTGTCCGGCGTGTCCGGGGTCGCGGCCATCGCGCCCCAGGGGTGCAGTTCCGTCGCCGCGATTTGGGCCAGCGCCAGCAGTCCGCCTTCATCCTCGATCATCAGATAGGGCTTCGCCTGACCCGGGATCGTCACCTGCTTCAGCAGCGGCGACATGCCGCGCATGGCGTGGCGCTGGAAGAAGCGCTCGCCGTTAACGCCCTCCGGCGTACGCAGGATGGACAGAGGGCGGCCACGCAGATGCGGTAGCATCAGCGGCGCAAGGCGCGCGTAGTAGTCGGCCAGCATCGCCTTGGTGATCGCCGGCTGGTCGCCCGAGGCCGGCCATAGCACACGATCGGCGTTGGTCAGCCGGGGGGCCGCCGGCGCGACGGGTGCGGTCCGAAGGGCCGGCCTTGGCGGCGTTGCCGCGGCCCGCCATGGCTTCGAGCGCTCGGCGGCGTCCTGCGGCGGGCGTGTTGGCATCTGCACCTCCTGCGCCGGCTTGTCCTCCCGGAGGGCTATAAAGCTCGCGTGACGCAGCAGGCCATCTTCCGTCCAGCCAGCGTAAGCGACCTGCGCAACCAACTCCGGCGCTGCCCAATGTACGTCACCCAGCCGCGCCGGCTGGCGGCCCTCGAATGGGCTGCTGCGCTGTTCAAGCGGCCTCAACGCGGCAACTAGATTGCGCGATGTCGCTTCCCCGAAGCCCGTGCCGACACGGCCGAGATAGACGAGCCGGCCTTGGCGCCGCGCGCCCGCCAACAGCGCCCCGAGACCCGTGCCACGCCGGTTCAAGCTCCAGCCGCCAATCACCACCTCCTCGTTACCGCGACACTTGGTCTTCACCCAATTGCCGCTACGGCCTTCGGCATAGGGCCGGTCAGCGCGCTTCGAGACGACGCCTTCCATCGACAATTGGCACGCGCTGCGCAGCACGGCCTCACCGGCTACCGCGAAATCCTCGACATAGCGGATGATTGCGCCACCCTTCCCGACAAGGAAGTGGAGAAGCCGGTCCTTGCGCTGGCGCTGAGGCAGGCCACGCATGTCGCGCCGGCCCTCGTACAGCAGGTCGAAGGCGAAGAAGACGATGGCGCCGCGACGCTCCTCGGCCAGGATCGCCTGGAGACGACCGAAATCCGGCATGCCATCGTCGTTCAGCGCTACGGCCTCGCCATCCAACACGCAGTCGGGCAGGGCGGCTGCGGCCGCGGTCAGGTCGGGAAAGCGGGCACTCCAGTCCAAGCCTGTGCGCGTCCGCAGCATCACCGCGCCGCCCGCCACCGCACATTGCAGCCGGTAGCCGTCGAGCTTCAGTTCATGGATCCAGGCGACGCCAGAGGGCGGCGTTTCCGCCGCCACACAATGCTGCATGGTGAGAAAGCTGGGCACCGCAGCCCCCGACCGTTGCCGCGCGGATGGTGCTGCGGCACCCGCGGCGTCGGCATCGCGTTCCTTGATCAACAGCCAGTTCCGCCCAGGATTCCAGTCCTTCGGCTTCGGCTTCATGCGAATCAGCGCAAAACCACCGTGCAAGCGTTGGCCGACGAGCACGAATTTCAGGTGACCCTCCGCCAGGTCCTCGTCCACCGTTTGTCGATCGAGCGGTGCCCAAGCGCCTCGGTCCCAAATCTCAACGGTCCCCGCACCATACTGGCCCCGCGGGATGGTGCCAGCGAAGCTGCCATAGCTGAGGGGATGGTCCTCCACCTCCACCGCCAGGCGTTTGATGGCGGGGTCCTGCACCGGTTCATTGGTGACCGCCCAGCTTTTCAGGACACCACGCCATTCCAAGCGGAGGTCGTAGTGCAGCCGCCGCGCGGCATGCTTCTGCACAACAAAGCTGAGTCGCTTTCCGCTTCGCCTTGTCGCCGCGCCGGGTTCGGGCGTGCGGGCAAAGTCCCGCTTCGCGCGGTAAGCCTCCAGCGCCCGCGCCATGTCAGCCGGCGCGACGGCGGGCAGGCCTGGCACGGCCGCCCGTCGCTTTGGCCTTCGCGGTCTTCGTCGCCGGTGCCTTCGTCCGTGCGGTTGCCGCGCGCGTCGGCTCCTTCGTCTTGTCGCCGGTCAGGCTGCGCTTCAGCGCCTCCATCAGGTCGATGACGTTGTCCTTCGCCGGTGGCGGGGCTGAGACTCCGCCGTCGCCGCCATCCTGCTTGCTCCGAATCAGCTCGCGCAACGCATCTTCATAGTGGTCCACGAATCCGGCGGGATCGAAGGGCCCCTGCTGCTGAGCGATGATCTGCTCCGCGATCTGCACCATCTTCGGATCGGCCTTGCGCGCCGGGATGTTGTCGAAGGCCTCCGCTTCCGGGCGGATTTCGTCATGGCTGCGTAGGGTGGTCACGAGGATGCCCCCACCGCGCGGTTCCAATGCGACCATGCGTTCCCGCGTATGGATGACGACACGGCCGATCGCGATCTGGCCGCTCCGACGCAGGGCTTCGCGGATCACCACGAAGGCTTCGATGCCGGCCTTCTCCGATGGCGCCAGGTAATACGGGTCCTCCCACCAGATGCGATCAATGCCCTCGACCTTCACGAATTGCTCAATGTCGATGGTCTTGGTGCTTTCCAGGCGGACGCTTTTGATCTCCTCATCCGTCAGCAGGACGTAGCGATCCTTCTCGATCTCGAAGCCGCGCACCAGGTCGCCGCGCCCGACTTCCTTGCCCGTCTCGGCATCGACCGTGATCTGGCGGATGCGGTTGCCGGTATCCGGGTTGATCAGCCGAAAACTCACGTCGCCAGCACGCGACGTGGCTCCGTAGAGAGCGACGGGGCAGGAGACGAGGGAGAGGCGCAGATGGCCCTCCCAACTCGGACGCTGTGCCATCACGGATCAACGCTTCCATATGGCTGTGGTTGCAGCGACGCCTTGCGCCTGGGCATCGGGCCCGGGACGCGCCGGAGATGAGCCGCAGCACACGCTGACAATACTAAGAATCATCGGAACGCCAGCCACCGAGCACGTTCCCGGCTCGCTCTGAGGACACCGCGCTGGGCTACATCAGCTCGGGCCTCACGCTGCGGCAGCACCACCGATGCTTGTGCCCTGGCCTCGCCCGTCTACGCTGCGATGACACGCGGACGCTGGCGCGGGCACCGGCGGGCCGGCGCCTGCGCATCCCTGGCCTGGTGCTGATGCGGCAGCAACCGATGACGGCGAAGGGCGTGATCTTCGTGACGATCGAGGATGAGCACGGCCAGGCCAATGTCGTGGTCTACACCCGCGCCCGAACTGACGCCGAAGAGCGCCGCGCGACCTGCGCTTTCGCAGCTTTCGCAGCTTTCGCGGGCGCGTGTTCTAGAAACCAAAACCGCGGGCCATGCCGCGCCAGGCGGTGACTGGTGGCTAGCTCACGCGGCGAAGGCTCTGGTCGAGACGCTGAGCGCAGGTGCCGAGCGCGAGGCCGACGACGAGGGATGGATCGTATTGGTCCGGCCATCGGGCGAACGCCACGTGCTCTCACCGGGCATTATCGCGCAGTTGGAAGGCGCCGGGTTGATGCCGGACCTGCCGCGCGCCGTGTCTGCGTCCTGCTTCGCGGCCCATGCCCGCCCGCCGTGCTGGTCCGATCCGGCCGACCTTCCGGTTGAAGGCGACCGCTGCACCTGCGGCGGCCGGCGCTGGTGGACGATGAAGACGATCCCCGACGGGTGGTGCTGCGCCACCTGCCATCCGCCGATCCATCTGCCGCCCGAAGCTGTGCGGGAAGTCGAAACGTGACGCCGCGCTACCGAGCGGCGGGCTTTCGGTGCCCGCCCCATTCATCGCCAACCGAGAAGGAACCGCAAGAATGACTCACGCTTTGAGCGCCGTGACCGCGCTGCGCGTCACCATCCCCGACAATGATGTGCGCAACCCTATGGTGCTCGTTGACCTGAACCTCAGCGACATGTGCGTCGTTCGGGTCGGGATGCAGCGGCGGAAGTCCGGCCTCGTGATGCATCGGCCGCGCGCAGCGGACGGCAGCGAAGGGATTAGCGTCGGGGGCGATCTTTGGCAGCGGATGGCTGACGCTGCCCTCGCCATCGTCCTTGCCACCCCTGAAGCAAAGGCTCGGATCATCGACGTTGAGGCGAGGCACCCCAGTGGCCCTCGGCAGCACAAGCTGCTGGAAGCGAAACCCGTAGTGCTTGCGCCATCCCACGAGATGGAGGCTGCCGCGGCGTCCGCGCGCGCGAGGACGGCGGGTTAGCCAGTTCATTTCGGAGAATCCGAATGATGGAGGCTTCGCCATGGGCGGCATGAATAGCGGTAGGCGCAGCGGGCGTGGGACGGTGGAAGGCTGCGCGTCCATCGTCCTGAGCATCAACACGATCCTCCGCGCCACTGGAGGCCGTTCCCCGTCGGGATTGCTGGCGACCGTCATGGTGAACGGGCAGCCGCAAACCATCATGGTGCGTCTCGAACTCGACCCCGAGGCAGGAACGGGCGCGCTTACCCTGAAGTACGATGTACAGCACGCCAGCGCCGCCACCGGGCCGCAGCACTATGCGGTGCGGCTGGTCTCTACGCCTTGCCCGTTTGGCGGTCGCCGGTGGTGGGCGCTCTGCCCTGCGACGGGCCGCCGCGTGGTGAAACTCTATCTGCCGAATGGTGGCCGGCGGTTCCTGAGCCGCGCCGCCTATGGAATGCCGTACCAGTCGCAGCGCGAGACGGAAGCCGGGCGGGCATGGCGAGCGATCCGCGAGGTGGACCGGCGGCTTGGATTGCCGCCTGCCGGAATCGGCGCCGCGCTGAAGAAACCGAAATGGATGCGCTGGCGCACCTTCAACCGGCTTTGCGATCGGCGCCTTGCAGCAGAGGACGCGCTTGATACGGACATGCTCCGCACCATGGATCGCTTCGCGCGGTATCTGCCCGGTTGAGTGGCCCGGACGGTAGTGGGTGAGCGTGTGGCCGCCAGCGCGAGAGCGCGAGAGGATCGGCAACGCGATCCTGGCAGCGGTGCGAGCGGACGCCGAGGCGCAAGCGGTGCTGCGGTAGTTGGTTCGCGAGCCGGGGCGGGCTTTCCGGCCAGTACGCGCAGACGCGCGCGCGGAGCGGGAGGCTGGCTGGCTGGCTTGAAGCCTACATCCGCAATCGCGCCTCGATCGCCTGAACCCGGCGCTCTAGAGCGGCCGTCCTGTTCAAGGCGTTGATCGCGTTCACTTCGGCGCGCTCCGACCTGGCAGACGCGCTTTCCCCGCAGCTAGCCAGCATGCCGACACTGAGCGTGGCCGCCACCCCGGCCATGAAGGACCATACCCTCATCCTATCCCCCCTGGTTGCCGGGCCTTAGCGCCCATGCCCGGATGATCACCAGGACCATTGTACCGGCCAACAAAATGCGGCGCGAGGCGCGCGAATTTCGCCCACCGGGTCCGCATGGGGTCCGCAAGGATTTTCGAGGCTGTGGATAACTTGGCTAAGTGTTGGTGGGCGCCGTAGGATTCGAACCTACGACCCGCTGATTAAGAGTCAGCTGCTCTACCAACTGAGCTAGGCGCCCGCCGGGAACCGGCCGACGCGCCGTCCGGTTCCAAGGACGCGCTTCATAGCCTGCGCGACGGCTTTGTCCAGCCCCTTTTGCGCAGTCGCCGCGATCACTCGCGCATGGGGCCGAGTTCGGCATCCCGGTGCACATAGGCCGACAGCAGCAGCCCAAAGCCCAGCATCACCGTCAGCATCGCCGAACCGCCATGGCTGATCAGCGGCAGGGGCACGCCGCCCACTGGGATCGAACCCGTCACCATTGCGACATTCACGAAAACATAGAGGAAGAAGTTGGTGCCGAGCCCAATCGCCAGCAAGCGCCCGAACTGGTGCTTGCTGCGGAACGCCACCAGGTAGCAGAAGGCCACCACCAGCAGCAGCATCGCCAGCGTCGTCAGCGCGCCGACCAGGCCGAATTCCTCGGCAATCATGGTGAAGATGAAGTCGGTCTGTTTCTCGGGCAGGAAGTTGAGGTGACCCTGCGTGCCCTGCAGGAAGCCCTTGCCCCACATGCCGCCCGATCCCAGCGCGATCTTCGACTGGATGATGTTGTAGCCGGCGCCGAGCGGATCGCTCTCCGGATCAAGGAAGGTCGTGATGCGCGCCCGCTGGTAATCGTGCAGCCGCTCATAGGCGATGGGCGCCGCGACCCCCGCCGCCCCGAACAGCAGCGCGAATTTCCACCACCGCATGCCGGCGGCCCAGAATACCGCGGCCCCCACCATGCCGGTGATCAGCGCAGTGCCAAGATTGGGCTGCTTCAGGATCAGCCCGACCGGCACCAGCACAGCGATCGCCGGCGGTATGAGGAACAGCGGATTGCCCACCTTCTCCCACGACGCCCGGTGGAACCAGGCCGCGAGGGCGAGCACCAGCATGATCTTCATCAGCTCGGACGGCTGCAGCTGGATCGGGCCGATGTCGATCCAGCGCTGCGCCCCCTTGCCGACATTGCCATGCAGCAGCACCAGCACGAGCAGGCCGATAGCCCCGAGATACCCCAGCCAGGCAAAGCGCGCGATTACCCGGATGTCGATCATCGCCAGGCCGAGCATCAGCACCAGGCCGAAGCCGAAGCGAATGGCGTGCTTCTGCGCATAGGTGTCCGGATTGCCGCTGCCGGCCGAGAGCAGCGCGACATAGCCGATCGCCGCCACGGCACCGAGCAGCAGCACGAAGGACCAGGGGATCTGCCAGAATTTCTCGAGGATCCCGGCCCCGCGATCGCGCGTGAGCAAACGGCGTTCAAAGATCATCGCGGCGCCTCCGCAACGCGCTGGCCCTGGCGCGCCGGCCCCAGGCGCTGGAAGGCCTCGACCATGATGTCGCGCGCCAGCGGCGCGGCCGCACCCGACCCGCTGGTCCCGTGCTCGACGATCACCGACAGGGCGAAAAGCGGATTGTCGTGCGGCGCATAGGCGACGAACAACGCGTGCGGCCGCCACTCGCGCGGCACGGCATTGACGTTGAAGCCGCGCTCGCGCTGCTCACGTGTCACGCGGCGCACCTGTGTGGTCCCGGTCTTGCCCGCCATCTGGCCGTACTGCGCTGGCAGGCGGGACGCCCCCGCGGTGCCGCCGCCATTGACGACGGCCCACATCGCCTCACGGATCAGCCGCAGATCGGCGTCGGGAATGCCAAGGCTCGGCCAGTCCTCCGTCCGGCTGCCGCGCACCGGGCGGCCGCCGATCGCCCGCGTCAGATGCGGCTGCACCGCCCGGCCGGAAGCGAGACGAGCAGCCATCACCGCCATGGACAGTGGCGTCAGCTGGTAGAAGCCCTGGCCGATGCCATGCACGATGGTATCGCCGATCGACCAGGGCTTGCCCTGGGCCTGCCGCCAGCCCCGCGTCGGCACCAGGCCGCGCCGCGTGCCGGGAAGCTCGATCTCGAGATCGACGCCCATGCCGAAACGGTTCGCCATGGCCGCGATGCGATCCATGCCAGTCCGCCGCGCCATCTCATAGAAATACACGTCGCAGGACGCCATGATGGCGGTGCGCATATTCACGCCGCCATGGCCGTTGCGATTGTGGCAGTGGAAGCGCGTATCGCCGAAATCCAGGTGCCCCGGGCAACTGACGATGTCGCCCGGGCGGCAGACCTTCGCGTCCAGCGCCGCCAGCGCGACCATCATCTTGAAGGTCGAGCCCGGTGCATAGAGCCCGTTCGTTGCCTTGTTGATCAGCGGCGTGGTGCGCGCCGCGGTCCATTGCCGCCACTGCGCCGCGCTGACACCGGAATTGAAGATGTTCGGGTCGAAGGATGGCTTGGTCGCCATCGCCAGGACCTCGCCATTGCGGGCATCGAGAAGGACGGCCGTCGTGCCTTCCTCGATCTTGCCGCGGATCGCCTTCTGCAGCTCGGCATCGACGCTGATCTGTACGTCCTGGCCGGGAATGCCCTCCCGCCGGTCCAACTCGCGGATGACACGGCCGACGGCGTTCACCTCGACCTGCACGGCGCCGGCGCGGCCGCGCAGGATGCGGTCATGGTGGCGCTCGACGCCGGCGCGGCCGACGCGGATGCCGGGCAATTGCAGCAGCGGATCGTCGCCCACGTCGCTTTCCGCCGGGGCGGCGACATAGCCGACGACATGGGCCAGGTGCTCCGTCTCCGGATAGATGCGCGTGGTGCCCATATCGACGGTGATGCCGGGCAGGTCGGGCGCATTGACCTCGATCCGCGCCATCTCCTCCCAAGTCAGGAACTCTCGCAGGATGACGGGCACGAAGCGGCGGTTGCGCCGGATCTCGCGTTCGATCCGCGCCTTCTCATGATCGCCGAGGGGCACGATCTTGGAGAAGGTCTCGAGCGTCGCGGCGTGGTCGGCCGTCTGCTCCGCGACAAGAAGGGCACGCCAGTTCAGGCGGTTGCCCGCCACCACCTTGCCGTTGCGGTCCAGCACGCGCCCGCGCGGCGGGGCAAAAAGCCGGGCGCTGACGCGGTTTTCCTCCGCAAGCGTCGCGTAGCGCGCGCCTTCCTCCACCTGCAGGCGATAGAGCCGCGACGCCAGGAAGCCGAAGGCGCCGAGCTGTATCGCGCCCAGCACGGCGGCGCGGCGGGTGAAGATGCCGCGGCGGCGCTCCTCCTCCTTGCGGACGGTCCTCTCGCGCCCGAGCAGCCCGGTCCCGCCCCAGGGACGCCAGGTCATGGCGCCACCTCGGCGTGGCGCATCGCCTCATGGATCCGAGTCAGGACAAGGGCGATCGCCGGATAAAGGCCGCAAGCCAGCAACGCCGCATGCAGGGCCGGCGCAATCGGCGACAGGTGGAGCGCGAGCAGCGACTGCAGGCCCCAGTAGAAGCAGGTCGCGCCGAAGGCCGCCACGCAGAAGCCGAGCCAGACCGCGAGGAAGGATTGCCGCGCCAGGAAATGCCGGAACCGCAGCGCCGCCGCGTGCAACGCCAGCAACACGACCACCCCCGAACCCAGCGGCGCCAAGGTGAGCAGATCCATCAGCAATCCCAGGAGGAACACCACCGGCGGCATCATTGCCCCCGGCCGAAACACCGACCAGAAGGCGACGCAAGGCAACGTCACCGCCAGGACCGGGGATGGCAAGTTGATCGGCGCCGCCGCCAGCACCATCAGGAAAGCGGTCGAGAACCCCGGAAACGCCAGCCGCGCGAAGGCATCGATGCGCCGCAACAGGCCGGGTGCCGGGGCCGGCCGTCCCTGCGGGCGGCGGGCGGGGGGCATTGCCATGGCATTCCCCTCAGCGGCGACCGGGCCGAGGTTCGGGCCGCGCCACCGCCTCGGGCGGGATGATGCCGCGCAGGCCGTAGTCGAACAGCCGAACCGCATCCAGCCGGTCAAGTCGGGCGAAGAGTTCGACCTCAGGCACGCCCTGGGAGGACAACCGCACGATCCCGACCGGTAGTCCGGCGGGGAAGGCGCCGGCCTCGGCGCTGGTGACGATGCGCTCGCCATCCACCGGGATCACCCCTTCCGGCCAATGCGCGAGCCGCGGCCGCGTCGCATTGTTGCCGGCCATGATGGCGCGCGCCCTGCTCGACTCGAGCGTGACCGGAATGCGGCTGTTCATGTCGGTGGCAAGCAGGACCCGGGCCGAACGGCTGCCGACCTCGGTCACCCGGCCGACGAATCCGCGTTCGTCCAGCGCCACCTGGCCCTTGCGGATCGCATGCTGCGGCCCGGTCGCCAGCAGTACGGCACGGGCATAGGTACCGCCGCCATCGGCGACGACGCGCGCTGTGACGAAGGCGGGCGCCGCCTCCGGCAGGAAATTGAGCTGCCGCCGCAACATCTCGTTCTCGGTTTCGAGAGCAAGGGCCGAGGCATGCCAGCGGCGCAGCCGCTCATTCTCCTCCCGCAACTGGGCATTTTCCTCCCGCAGCGTGGCGAGGCTTTGCACCTCCTCCACGGCGGACCGTACGGCGGCCATGGGTTCGGCGAGCGCGGCGTAGATCGGGGAGAGCGCGTCGGAGAGATGCGTACGCAGGCGTTCCGCCAGCAGAGTATCGGCCTTGCCGAGGAGCATGACGCCGAAGGCAGCCGCGATCATCAGCGGCAGCGAAAGCCGCGCCAGGGCCTGCCGGAGCGGAATGCTCAGCCGGATCACGCGCCCCTCATCCCCCTGTCAGGACTTTGAAGCCTATGGGCCCCACCGGAACGGCGGGGCCGGGACTCACATCAATACATCGAACTCAGGACGTGGCGAAGCCGCTTGATGTCCTCAAGCGCGCGGCCGGTGCCGAGGGCGACGCAGGACAGTGCATCCTCTGCCACCACGACAGGCAGGCCGGTCGCATCGCGCAGCACCTGGTCGAGCCGGTTGAGCAACGCTCCGCCGCCGGTCAGCACGATGCCCTTGTCCACGATGTCGGCGGCCAGCTCAGGGGGCGTGTTCTCCAGCGCGACCTTCACCGCCTCAACGATCTGGGCGACCGGCTCGGACAGGGACTCGGCGACCTGGCGCTGGCCGACCACGACCTCGCGCGGCACGCCGTTCATCAGGTCGCGGCCCTTCACCTCGGCCAGCGGGCCGTCCTCGCCATCCTCCGGCGGGGCGGCGGCGCCGATCTCGAGCTTGATGCGCTCGGCCGTGCTCTCGCCGATCAGCAGGTTAAACTGCCGACGGATGTAGGAGATGATCGCCTCATCCAGCTTGTCGCCGCCGACGCGCACGGAGCGCGCGTAGACGATGCCGCCGAGCGAGATGACGGCGACCTCGGTCGTGCCACCGCCGATATCGACGATCATCGAGCCCGATGGTTCGGTCACCGGCAGGCCGGCGCCGATCGCGGCAGCCATCGGCTCCTCGATCAGCAGCACCTTGCGTGCCCCGGCCGATTCGGCGCTTTCCTGGATGGCGCGTCGTTCCACCGCCGTCGAACCCGACGGCACGCAGACGATGATCATCGGCGAGGCGAAGGACCGCCGGTTGTGAACCTTGCGGATGAAATGCTTGATCATTTCCTCCGCCACCTCGAAATCGGCGATGACGCCGTCGCGCAGCGGACGGATGGCGGCGATGTTGCCCGGCGTGCGGCCGAGCATCAGCTTGGCCTCCTCACCCACGGCAAGCACCTGCTTGCGGCCGCGCAGGTCGGAGATGGCGACCACGCTCGGCTCATTCAGCACGATCCCGCGACCCTTCACGTACACGAGCGTGTTGGCAGTGCCGAGATCGATGGCCATGTCGGCGGACAGGAAGCCGAACAGGCGAGAAAACATGCGTACCGGACCTTCCGACGGGGCCGTACAGCCCACGGTGCGGGCCTGGGCCGCAGTCGCGACTGATGGGGCTTGAGAGGATGGGGGGCTTTACCCCCCCCTGGCCCGACTCTCAAGACGGATTCCCCACGCCACAATCCCGCCGCGCAACCGTACCGGCCGCGGGGCGTTCTTCCGTCAGTCGTTCCAACGGGAGACAGAGATGAAAACCACCGGTTTCGCGATCCTGGCCGTTGCCGGCCTCGCCCTTGGCGCCTGCGGGCAGACGCCGGGCGAACGTGCCCTCACCGGCGGCCTTCTCGGCGCCGGCGGCGGCGCGGCGATCGGCTCGCTGTCCGGCAATGCCGGGGCGGGTGCGCTGATCGGCGGCGCGGTGGGTGCGGTCGGCGGTGCCGTCACGGCCCCGGCGCAGCCGCGCTCGGACTACTACTACCGCTGACCCGCTGTCTGGCGGAACCTGTTTGCGTCGAGCCGCAACTTGCAGAAGGCGCCGATCATCCCGAAATCGGGATGATCGGCGCACATCAACGGGCAGAGCCGGCAGCGTTGCCAGCTCTGTCCGGCAAGCCTTTGGCCTCAGGCGCGGAGCACCACCGGCGGTTCGGTGCGCTGCCGCTTCACCAGCAGCTTGTTCAGGGCGTGCACATAGGCCCGGGCCGAGGCGACGATGGTGTCGGTATCGGCCCCCTGCCCGTCGACCATCTTGCCGTCCTCCTCCAACCGCACGGTGACGCGCGCCTGCGCGTCGGTGCCACTGGTGACGGCCTGCACGGCGTAGAGCTTCAGCGTCACCTCATGCGGGAAGGCCTGGCGCAGCGCGGCGAAGGTCGCATCCACGCCGCCATCGCCCGTCGCCATGCCGTCGGCGCGCTCGCCATCGACCTCGATCGCAACCGTTGCCATCGGCTTGGTGCCCATGCCGGTCGATACATTGAGGCCGGTCAGCCGAATGCGCTCATTCGCGCGGCCGACCTCGTCGTCGACCAGGGCGGCGATGTCCTCGTCGTAGACGACCTTCTTGCGGTCGGCGACGTCCTTGAAGCGCTTGAAGGCGTCGTTGAGCTGGTTGTCGCCGACGTCATAGCCCAGCGTCTTCAGCCGGTCGCGGAAGGCAGCGCGGCCCGAATGCTTGCCGAGGATGATGCTGTTGGTGGTCCAGCCCACGCTCTCCGGCGTCATGATCTCGTAGGTCGAGGCATCCTTCAGCACACCGTCCTGGTGGATGCCCGATTCATGGGCGAAGGCGTTGCGGCCGACGATCGCCTTGTTGGGCTGCACGTCGAAGCCGGTGATGGTTGCGAGCAGCTTCGAGGTCTTGAGGATCCGCTGCGAGGCGACACCCGTCGCGACGCCCAGCGCGTCGTGGCGCGTACGCAGCGCCATCGCCACTTCCTCGAGGCTGGCATTGCCGGCGCGCTCGCCGATGCCATTGATGGTGCATTCCACCTGGCGCGCACCGGCCTGGATCGCCGCCAGCGTGTTCGCGACCGCGAGACCCAGGTCGTTGTGGTTGTGGGTGGAGAAGATGACCTTCTCCGCCCCCGGCACCTTGTTCATCAGGGTCGAGAAGATCAGCCCCATATCGGCCGGCAGCGAATAGCCCACGGTGTCGGGGATGTTGATGGTGGTCGCCCCGGCCTTGATCGCCGTCTCCACGCAGCGGCAGAGGAATTCGAGGTCGGAGCGCGACCCGTCCTCGGCCGACCATTCGACGTCGGCGGCGTGGTTGCGGGCCAGGCTCACGCTGTCGGTGATGCGCTCAAGCACCTCCTCGCGCGTCATGCGCAGCTTCACGCGCATGTGCAGGTCCGACGTGGCGAGCACGATGTGGATGCGCGGCCGCGCGGCAGGCTTCGTCGCCTCGGCCGATGACAGGATGTCGGCGGTGTTGGCGCGCGACAGGCTGGCAATGACCGGACCGTCCTTGGCAAAGCGCTTCGCGATGGACTGCACGGAATCGAAATCGCCGGGGCTCGCGATGGCGAAGCCGGCTTCCAGCACATCTGCGCCCAGTTCGTGCAGTGCCTCGGCCATGCGCAGCTTCTCCTCGAGGTTCATCGAGAAGCCGGGGCTCTGTTCCCCGTCGCGCAGCGTGGTGTCGAAGATGATGATGCGGCCGTCGGCCAGGGTGCCGAACGAAGGATGATTGATGGCCATGGAATGCGTTTCCCGTTGGCGATGATGTGGATATGCGCGCTCGGTCCCAGGTCCCCCTGAGCGATGTCCGGCCAGCGTCAGCCGGGCGTCACGCCCAGGGGCGGATAAGTCGAAGAAGAAGGAGGCCGAGCGGGGCGCGCGCAGCGGCCGGGGCGGAAAGCCCCAGGGTCAGGCCGACCGGAATGGCGCGCAGGTTCATCGCGGGCCGGAGATTACGCATAGCGCCGCCCAGCGGCAAGCGGGGATCGCGCGGGCGCCGAGGCGGTTGCGGCAGCGGATGACGGCAGGCACAAGGTCGGCACAAGAATGGAGGAAACCGATGCTGCGCCGGATCGCCCTTGCCCTGCTGACGGGGCTGCTCGCCATGCCCGCCCAGGCCCAGAACTGGGCCCCGGACCGTCCGGTGCGCATCATCCTGCCCTTCCCGCCCGGGGGTTCGACCGACCTCGTGGCCCGGATCCTGGCCGACCGCATCAGCCGGTCCTCCCCGCAGCCCTGGGTGGTCGAGAACCGGTCCGGCGCCAACGGCAACATCGGCATGGAAGCTGCCGCACGCAGCGCCCCGGATGGCTACACCCTCGGCGCCTGCACCATCGGGAACTGCGCCATCAACCCGGCGATCTACCGCCGCATGCCCTATGACATCGAACGCGACCTGGT
Organism: Roseomonas sp. SRI_022; assembly: GCF_057586215.1. Taxonomy (NCBI): domain Bacteria; kingdom Pseudomonadati; phylum Pseudomonadota; class Alphaproteobacteria; order Acetobacterales; family Roseomonadaceae; genus Roseomonas; species Roseomonas sp. SRI_022. The sequence goes on along the minus strand of NZ_JBYCZL010000009.1, from coordinate 83,677 downwards.
GCCGGTGTACTGGAGCGGCAGCGTGATGAACGTGCTGGCGGTGAACCCCGCCGTGCCGGCGCGCACGCTGCAGGAATTCATCACCTGGGCGAAGGCCAATCCGGGCCGGGTGAACTACGGATCCTCGGGCTTCGGTTCCTCCAACCACCTGATTCCCGAACTGCTGAACGGGCGGCTCGGCCTGACCATGGTGCATGTGCCCTTCCGCGGCGGCGCGCCGGCGCTCCAGGCGCTGCTCGCCAACCAGGTGCAGGTGATGATCGAGAACATCCCGACCAAGATCCAGGCGATCCGGGCCGGGCAGATCCGCGCCATCGCGGTGACGGGGCGCGAGCGCGACCCCTCCCTGCCCGAAATCCCGACCTTCGCCGAGGCGGGAGTGGACGGCATCGTGGTCGAGCCCTGGTTCGGCTACATGGCGCCCAGGGGCACGCCGGAGAATGTGGTCGCCGGCCTCAACCGCCTCCTGAACGAGGCGAATGCCGACCCGGAGGTCCAGCGCCGGTTGCGCGACCTCGGCGCCCGGCCGGAAGGTGGGACGCCGCAGCGCTTCGCGGAGCACGTCCGGGCCGAGGTCGCACGCTGGCGCGAGGTGGTCGAGCGCAACAACATCGAGAAGATCGACTGACCACGTGGCTGGTGGCGCCGATCGCGCCGCCAGCGCACCGCTATGCCACAGGTGGGTGCGTCGCCCACCAATGCCGGGCGATATCCGCCCGGCGGCAGACCCAGACATCCTTCTCCCGCGCCACGCGGGCAAGGAAACGCTGCAACGCCGCGGCCCGTCCTGGCCGGCCGACGATGCGGCAATGCAGCCCGACCGACATCATCTTCGGCGCCCCGGCGCGGCCTTCGGCCAGCAGGACCTCGAACGCATCGGTCAGGTGCCTTTCCCATCCGTCGGGATCGCCGAAGCCGGGCGGCACCGCGTACTTCATGTCGTTGTTGTCGAGCGTGTAGGGAATGACCAGGTGCGGCCTGCCCGCCGCGGTCACGTAGTGCGGCAGGTCGTCGTCGTAGGAATCGCTGTCGTAGAGGAAGCCACCATGCTCGGCGACGAGCCGGCGCGTGTTCGGGCTGATGCGCCCGGTGTACCAGCCGACCGGGCGGGTGCCGGTCAGGCGTTCGATGGTGGCGACGCAGCGGGCGATCTCGGCGCGCTCCGTCGCCTCGTCCATCGTGTGGTAGTCGATCCAGCGCCAGGCATGTGACGCGACCTCATGCCCGGCCGCGACGAAGGCTCGCGCAGCCTCCGGGTTGAGTTCCAGCGCGCGGCCGACGCCATAGACGGTCAGGGGAAGGCCGTGCGCGGCGAAGGCGCGCAGCACCCGCCAGACGCCGGCACGCGCCCCGTAGTCGAACTGCGATTCCACAGTGCGGTTGCGCTCGCCGATGATCGGCGAGCCGCCCGGCACCTCATGCAGGTAGAGCTCGCTGCCGGCGTCGCCATTGAGGATCGTGTTCTCGCCCCCTTCCTCGTAATTCAACACGAAGGACAGGGCGAGTTTCGCGCCGCCCGGCCATCGTGGGTCGGGCGGATTCGGGCCGTAGCCCAGGAAGTCGCGCGGATAGTCGGTCTCGGCGGCGAGGATATGGGGCTGGTCCGGCATGGTCGGCCTTCGCGTCGGGCGGGAGGCCGTGAAGGATGCCAGCGCTTCGGGGCGGTGCGAAGGGCCGCACCGCCCCCGTCGCATCACGCCGCCATCGGAGGCGTGAGGGCCCGCGCGCGCATCGCCCAGCCTTGTGCGACCGGGCTGCCTTCCTTGAGCGCGAGGCGCTCGGCCACCATCGCCTCGGCCATCCGTGCGTCGCCAGCGCGGATCGCCGCCTCGCACAACGTCCAGGACAGCACGTCGCGCTGGGCGTGGCTGCCGCCGAAGCGGTTGGCGATGCCGCGCACCGGCAGGATGTGACGCACCGCGCCGGTATAGTCGCCCTGGCCGAAGGCCGCGAGGCCACGCGCCAGCGGAAGCCCGACGTCGCGCGACATCATGGCATTCGTCTCCAGCCCCGCCGCCGCACGTTCAAGCGTCGCCATCGTCTCGCGCTGCGCCGCGTGATCGCCGGTGGCGACGAAGGTCATCATCGCGTGCACATCGTTGAAGGCGTAGATGCCGTGGGAGGCACGCGCGGCCCAGGGCTGGGACAGCAGCGACCAGCGGGCGCCCACATCATGCCCCAGCACCCACAGCCGCCACAGCAGCGCGGACCCGTCGATGGCCTCCAGCGCCTGGCCAAAGCCGCCCGCCGACACACGCTCATCGAACAGCCGGAGCGCCCCGGCGACGTCGCCCTGGTCGATGCAGAACAGCGCGACGTGCCACCAATTGTGGTAGGCGAAGAGGCTGTCCGGCGACCAGCCCGGCGCGGTGCTACGCATGAAGTCGGCACCTTCCGCGGCACGCCCCTGCATCTCCATCACATGCGCCACGGCATGCGCAGCCCAGCCGTCGCGCTTGTCGGAGACCAGCGCCTCCCGCCCGACCGCCTCGGCGCGGGCGTAGTCGCCGCATTCCTCCAGGCCGAAGGCATGCATGCCGAGAAGATATCCATAGCCCGGCATGTCCCGGTTCCAGCGCGGCAGCACGCGGGAGACGCGGTCGCGCAGCATCTGCGACTGGGCGAGGAAGAAATCGCCGAGTTGCGCGAACTGCACCGCCAGCAGGTCCGTCGGATGGGCGATGGCGATGCCGGCCCAGGTTTCAGTTGCCGCCGTGAGATCGCCGTCGGCCCAGCGCCGGGCGGCGGCGATATAGGCTTGCTCCCGCGTATTGGCGCGCGACGCCAGGCGTTCGGCGGCGGCCAGTGTCGGCTGCAACTCACTGTCGAAGGCCTTGTCGGTCGTGGTCGCGAGGATGCCTGCGCGCAACGCATGCCCCATCACGCAATCGGGCTGCTCGGCGAGCAAAGCGTCGATCTCGGCGATCGGGTCGGCCTGGTAGATGTGGAACTTGGTCATCGCGACATCGAGCCGGCGTGCGGCCTCGGTGGAACAGGTCAGCGGGTTGCCCCGCAGGTCGGTGGCCATGGCGGTCATCCTTGTCTGTCGTTGTTGACGGCGAGGGTGTCGCGCTGAAGGGGCCTTTCTCTCTACCCGTCCCGTGGTGCGGTCCGGTCGGTTTGAGAAAAAGCCCGCGTCTCAAGGCGTTGCGGATAGTTTGGCCGAGGCCCAAACCACCCGGCGTGATTCGGCGCACAAGCCGACTGCACCTGCGGTACAGTCATGCCATGAGCGCAACCACCCTGAAGCGGGAGAGCGCCCGCGACAAGATCCTGGAGTTGGCGGAGGCCGCCGTCCTGCAGAAGGGCTTCGGCGCGACCTCGATCGAGGAACTGATCGCCGGCGCGGGCATCTCGAAGAGCGGCTTTTTCTACCATTTCCCCGACAAGGGCACGCTCGCGAAGGCGCTGCTGCTGCGCTACATCGAACGCGACCGCGTCATCCTCGATGATCTGTTCGCACGCGCGGATGAGTTGAACGACGATCCGCTGCACGGCTTCCTCGTCGCGCTGAAGATGTTCGCCGACATGATGGCGGCGATGACCGAGGTGCATCCCGGCTGCATGGTTGCCTCGGTCTGCTACCAGGAACAACTGTTCGACCGGGAGGTGCGCGCGCTGGCGCGCGAAGCCGCGCTCGCCTGGCGCGTGCGATTCCGCGAAAGGCTGGATGCCATCGCGGCGCGGTATCCGCCGAAGGTGCCAGTCGATCTCGACGCACTCGCTGACATGATTGCCGTGGTGATCGATGGCGGGATCACCATTTCCCGCGTCATGCGCGACCCGCCGCTGCTGGCGCGGCAGGTCGTACTGTACCGTGCGTTTCTGCGCACGGTGTTCCTCGGCACATAGAAGAAAGGCGCCGAGGGTTTCCCCCCGACGCCCTTTTTGCATCCGCGATGCGTCGCGGCTTAGTTCTTCGCCTTGTCCACCAGGGCGTTCTTGCTGATCCAGGGCATCATGGCGCGCAGCTTCGCGCCCACATCCTCGATCGGATGCGCAGCGTTGCGGCGGCGGGTCGCCTTGAAGGAGGCCTGGTTCACCTTGTTCTCGAGCATCCAGTCGCGGGCGAACTTGCCGGACTGGATGTCCTCGAGCACGCGCTTCATCTCGGCCTTGGTCTCGGATGTGATGATGCGCGGGCCGGTGACGTATTCGCCATACTCGGCGGTGTTGGACACCGAGTAGTTCATGTTCGCGATGCCGCCCTCATAGATGAGGTCGACGATCAGCTTCACCTCGTGCAGGCACTCGAAATACGCCATCTCGGGGGCGTAGCCGGCCTCGACCAGCGTCTCGTAGCCGGCGCGGATCAGCTCGACCAAGCCGCCGCAGAGCACGACCTGCTCGCCGAACAGGTCGGTCTCGCATTCCTCCTTGAAGGTCGTCTCGATCACGCCCGAGCGGCCGCCGCCAATGGCGGAGGCATAGGACAGCGCGATTTCCAGTGCATTGCCCGACGGGTTCTGGTGGACCGCGACCAGGCACGGCACGCCGCCGCCCTTCTGGTATTCGCCGCGCACCGTGTGGCCGGGGCCCTTCGGCGCGATCATGAACACGTCGATATCCGTGCGCGGATCGAGCAGGTTGAAGTGCACGTTGAGGCCATGAGCGAAGGCGAGCGCCGCGCCGGGCTTCATGTTGTCGTGCAGGTGGTCGCGGTACAGGTCGCCCTGCAGCTCGTCGGGCGTCAGCACCATGATGACATCGGCCCACTTCGCAGCCTCGGCCGGGGTCATCACCTTGAAGCCGGCCGCCTCGGCCTTCTTCCAGGAACCGCCGGGACGCAGGCCGATGACGACCTCCTTCACGCCGGAATCGCGCATGTTCATCGCATGGGCGTGGCCCTGGCTGCCGAAGCCGATGACGGCGACCTTCCGGGCCTTGATCAGGTTCACATCCGCATCGCGGTCGTAGTAGACGCGCATGGCTGCGCTCTCCTTCTTCTACAGAACGTCCAGAAACTCAGTTGATTCCGCGCGGGCCCCGCGCGATCGCCACCGCGCCGGTCCGCGACACCTCTGCCAGCCCGATGGGCCGCATCAGCGCGCAGAAGGCGTCGATCTTCTCGGCATTGCCGGTCATCTCGAAGACGAAGCTCTCGACGGTGGCATCCACCACCCGGGCGCGGAAGGCATCGGCGAGGCGCAGCGCCTCCATCCGGTGCTCCCCCTTGCCCACCACCTTGATCAGCGCCAGTTCCCGCGTCAGGTGCGGGCCCTCCAGCGTCAGGTCCGACACCTTGTGCACCGGCACGAGGCGGTCGAGTTGCGCCTTGATCTGCTCGATCACCATCTCGGTGCCGCTGGTCACGACAGTGATACGGCTGATCCGCCCGGTCTCATCGACCGGTGCCACGGTCAGGCTGTCGATGTTGTAGCCGCGGCCACTGAAAAGGCCGATGACACGGGCCAGCACGCCGGCCTCGTTCTCCACCAGCACGGCGATGGTCGCCGCGCGCTGCGCGTTCCCGTTCTCCGACATGATACGCGCCCCTCAGACCAGGACCTTGCCTTCGTCGGTGACGCCGGCGACACCACCCTCCTGCTCGGGGCCGAGGATCATCTCGTTATGTGCCGCACCGGAGGGGATCATCGGGAAGCAGTTCTCATCCTTGGCCACCGCGATGTCGGCGATGACGGGTCCGGGATAGGCGATCATTTCGCGGATGCCGGCATCGAGGTCGGCCGGGTCGGTCACGCGGATGCCCTTGGCATGGAAGGATTCCGCGAGCTTCACGAAATCCGGCAGCGCCGCCGAGTAGCTCTCGGAATACCGCCCGCCATGCAGCAGTTCCTGCCACTGGCGGACCATGCCCATGTATTCGTTGTTGAGGATGAACACCTTCACCGGCAGGCGGTACTGCGCGAGCGTGCCCATCTCCTGGATGTTCATCAGGATGGAGGCCTCGCCGGCGATATCGATGCACAGCGCATCCGGGTGCGCGATCTGCACGCCCATCGCCGCCGGCAGGCCATAGCCCATCGTGCCGAGGCCGCCACTCGTCATCCAACGGTTCGGCTTCTGGAAACCGAAGTACTGCGCCGCCCACATCTGGTGCTGGCCAACCTCGGTCGAGATGAAGGTCTCGCGGCCCAGTTCCTTCGTGATCTCGTAGAGCCGCTTCACCGCGTGCTGCGGCTTGATGATCTTGCCTTCCTGGCGATAGCGCAGGCAGTCGATGCCGCGCCATTCGTCGATCTGCCGCCACCAGGTGGTCAGCGCCGCCTTGTCCTGCGCCTGGCCATCCGCCTTCCACGCGGCGATCAGCGCGGCGAGCACGCGGCCGGCATCGCCGACGATCGGCACCTCGACAGGCACGTTCTTGTTGATCGAGGACGGGTCGATATCCGCGTGGATCTTCTTCGACCCCGGCGAGAAGGCGTTGAGCCGGCCCGTCACGCGGTCGTCGAAGCGCGCCCCGATGTTCAGCATGACGTCGCAGTCATGCATGGCGAGGTTCGCCTCGTAGGTCCCATGCATCCCCAGCATGCCGACGAACTGCTTGTCGTCGGCCGGAAAGGCGCCGAGCCCCATCAGCGTGTTCGTGCAGGGGAAGCCCGTCATGTGCACGAAATCAGTCAGCAGGCGCGACGCCTCGGGCCCCGCATTGATCACCCCGCCGCCAGCATAGACAATCGGCCGCTTCGCCCCCTTCAGCAGGGCGATCGCCTTGCGGATCTGCTCGGCGTCCGGCTCGGTCTGCGGGCGGTAGGAACGGTGCTCGTTCTTCGGCGCCTCGGTATAGGGCGCCTTGTTGATCAGGATGTCCTTCGGCAGGTCGATCACGACCGGGCCCGGGCGGCCGGACTTCGCGACGTAGAAGGCCTCATGCACCACCCGAGCGAGGTCTTCCGACTTCTTGACCAGGTAGTTGTGCTTCGTCGCCGGCCGCGTGATGCCGGTAGTGTCGGCTTCCTGGAAGGCGTCATTGCCGATCAAGTGCGTCGGCACCTGGCCGGTCAGGCAGACCACCGGGATCGAATCCAGCAGCGCGTCCACCAAACCCGTCACCGCATTGGTCGCGCCGGGGCCGGAGGTCACCAGCACACAGCCCACCTTGCCGGTGGAACGCGCATAGCCCTCGGCCGCATGCACCGCGGCTTGCTCGTGGCGCACCAGGATGTGGCGGATGGCGTTCTGCTGGAAGATCGCGTCGTAGATCGGCAATACCGCCCCGCCCGGATAGCCGAAGATAACCTCGACGCCGTTGTCCTTGAGCGCGCGCAGGACGACCTCAGCGCCCGACATCGTCAGGGCGGCTTCGGTGCTGGCGGGCTTGGTGGCGGCGGACATCGGGTCTCTCTCTCTTTCCTGACAGGTCGTGCCGCCCGCGAGAGGGTCCCACGGGCGAGGGGGCGTCCTTAGACCTCACGCTGCGGCGCGTCAACGCATCCGATCAACAAAAGCGAAGACGTCGGCACTAAAACTTTCCGAAAATTGCGCCACACCCGCGATACGCGCATGGATCGTATGCGCCCGAGACACATCCGCGAGCGCATGGTGGCGAAACCAGGTCGCCTGCCGCTTGGTGTATTGCCCGGTGTTGAGGATGGCCCGCGCCGAAGCCTCGGCCAAGGTCATCCGCCCGGCCAGATGCGCGGCGAGTTCCGGCACGCCATGCGCGCGCATGGCCGGCAGCGCCGGGTCGAGGCCTTGCGCGACCAGGGCGCGCACCTCCTCGATCGCCCCGGCCGCGAGCATCGCGTCCCAGCGTGCCGCGATGGCCGCGCGCAGCGCATCGCGCGGCGGGTCGATCAGGATGGCCGCGAAGCGCCATGGCGCCGGTCCCGTGCCACCCCCGGCCTGCCAATCAGCGAGGCCCCTGCCCGTGCCTCGCCAGACCTCCCAGGCCCTGGCGATCCGTTGGCTGTCGGAGGGTCGCAGCCGCTCCGCCGTCTCCGGATCGGCCGTCAGCAGCCGCGCATGCAGCGCCGCCGGCCCGTCCTCAGCCAGCAACCGCCGCGCTTCCTCCCGTGCCGCATCCGGGATTGGAGGGATGTCGGACAAGCCCTGGGCCAGCGACGCGAAATAGAGTCCGGTGCCGCCACACAGGATCGGCAAGCGACCGGCCGCCTTGGCTTCCGCCATGGCAACGAGCGCCTCGCCGCGCCACCAGGCGACGCTCGCCGCATCGGCCGCCGGACGCACGCCATAGAGGCGGTGCAGCACCTGCGCTTCCTCGTCTGCCGTCGGGCGGGCCGTGATCACCCGCAGTTCCCGGTACAGTTGCATGCTGTCGGCGTTGATCACGATGCCGCCGAAGCGCTCGGCCAGCGCCAGGGCCAGGGCCGACTTGCCGCTGGCGGTCGGCCCGGCGACCAGCAGCGTGGGCGGTTGATCCGCGGTCATGGCAGGAGCATACCCCCGCGCGCATGGACCATGTTCTGACCCTGATCGCCCTGCCCGGCGGGCTTTCCACCGCGGCGCTGCACACCGCGCGCGACGCGCTCGCCGGTATCGGCGCCACGACCGGCACGCCGGATTGGCTCGCGCCCGGGGAAGCCGCGGACCTGCCCTTCGCCGGCCTGGCGGCCGACCAGGCAGATGCGGCCGCGCGCGCGGCGCTGGCCGGCCAGCCGGTCGATGTCATCGCCCAGGCCGTGGCCGGCCGGCGCAAGCGGCTGCTGATCGCCGACATGGACAGCACCATCGTCACGACGGAAACGCTGGACGAACTCGCCGGCCAGGCCGGCATCAAGGACCGCATCGCCGCCATCACGAAGCGCGCGATGAACGGTGAGCTGGATTTCGAGGGCGCGCTGCGCGAGCGTGTCGGCATGCTGAAGGGCCTGCCCGTCGAGGCCATGCAGCGCACCTGGGAAGAAACCGAGCTGATGCCCGGCGCGCGCGAACTGGTCGCGACGATGCGCAGCAGCGGTGCCCGCTGCGCGCTGGTCTCCGGCGGCTTCACCTTTTTCACCGGCCGCGTCGCCGCGCTGGTCGGGTTCCATGAGCACCACTCGAACACGCTCCTCGAAGCCGATGGCCGGCTGACCGGTCATGTCGCCGACCCGATCCTCGGGCGCAACGCGAAACTCGCCACGCTGAAGCGGCTCGCCGCGGAGGAAGGCATCGGGCTCGACGCGACGCTCGCAGTGGGCGACGGCGCCAATGACCTCGACATGATCCAGGCGGCGGGGCTCGGCGTGGCGTTCCGCGCGAAACCGGTGGTCGCCGCGGCGGCGCGGGCGCGCGTCGAACATGGCGACCTGCGCGCGCTGCTGTTCGCCCAGGGCTATCGCGGGGCGGAATTCGCCGAGGGTTGAAGCCGCCAGGCGGGTGCCAGCACCCAGCGCCCATCGAAGCGTTCCAGCAGGTCGCGCGACGGATCCATCCCGGCGCGGGCGCGGGCCAACGCTTCCGCATCGCCCAGCACGTAGAAGGTGCGCGGCTCGTGCTCGCCGGCCTCGAGACGCTGCGCGACCCGGGCGTTGAGGGCATCCACGGCGCGCGGGTCGAGCCGCGCCAGATAAACCGCATCCGTCTGCAACCCGAGCGTGGCGGCATAGACCGCCACTTCCTCCCAGTTTGTCGCCTGCATGCCGGTCGGCACGACACGAACGAAGGCGTAGCGGCGCGCCGCCTCGGCCCAGAACGGATCGGCCAGGCGCAGCGGCACGGTCGGCGGCTGCGGCATGAAGTAGTCGTGCAGCCGCGCGAAGCCGGGGCGCAGATCGGCTGCCTGCAGCATCAGCGCGGCGAACAGCACGAAGCCGGCGCGCCTGCCGCCGAGCCGCCGCACCAACGCGACGCAGGCGCCAAACAACGCGGTGTAGAGCACAGGCCAGAAGAAGCGCTCCGACGCGCGCAGCGCATCGGCGTGGGCGACGATCCAGTCGGGCAGCGGGATGACCGCGAACACCCGCCCGCCGATAGCGACGCGGTGCGACACCGCCAGCAGCAGCAGCCCGGCCAGCACCAGGATCAGCATGCGGTATCGCCGCAGCAGCGTGCCGCGTGGCCCCAGCATCCAGGCGATCAGCCCCGCCACGAGCACCGCCAGCGCACCAAGCCCAGGATAGGAGAGCCCCGCTTCGAGATGGTCGGCCGTCGTGATGTCGGGCAGCAGGGCGCTCCAGTAGCCGCCGTCGAAGGGCGCGAGCAGGTCGAGCTGCATCTGCCCATAGCCACCCCAGGTGCCGCCGAAGCCGCCGCCGAGCAGGAAGAAGCCGCCCGCCCACAGCCCGGCAATGCCCGATGCTGGCGCGGCGAGCGCCTCGGCCACGGTCCGCCAGCCACCGCGCCGCGCCGGATCGCCGGCCCGCGCCAGCCAATCCGCAGCCCAAAGCGCGCCGACCATCGGCAGGATATAGGCCTGGACCATCGCCGCCGCGGCCATCAGCGCCGCCCAGGCCAGCATCCGGCGGATCCCCGCCCCCGGCACGACGCAGAGCCACAGCCCCGCCAGCAGCAGGAACTGCCCGCCAAGAGCGAAATGCCCACCCAATCGCCCCAGCAGCAGGGGCTGCAGGACGAACAGACCCGCCCCGGCCAGCCGCGCCAGCGGGTCCCGCGTCACCCGCCCGATCAGCGCCCAGGCGATCAGCGCCTGCAATGCGCCGCAGCCGTAGATCCACAGGCCCCAGTACTGTGTGACCTCGACGACCGGCCACAGCGCCTTGAAGGCGAAGGCGAGCAAGGGAATGGAATCGGAATAGAAGACCGAGGAGGCCAGTTCCATGCCCCAGCCGGGATTGGCCCCCGGCGGCAGGTGCCAAGCGTCCCTCGCGAAGGCCGTCCAGCCCAGCCAGTACTGCACGGGATCGGGGCCGATCCGCCCCGACAGCATCCAGCCCGTGTCACTGGGCGGCAGGATATGCCCGCCGAAGGCGGAGTAGATGACGAACAGCCCGAGCAGGGCCGCGGCCAGCCCGCCGATCCAATCGGCGGGGCCGTCCTGCGGCGTCGGAACGGACTCGGTCATGCGCATCGCGGGGCACCATCAGTGCCCCGCGTGTCGAAACAACGGCGGGCGGGGCGCCCCTATTCGACCCGGGCGCCCGATGCGCGCACCAAGGGCGCCCAAGCCACCACCTCATCGGCGACGTAGGCCGCGAAGCGCTGCGGCGTCCAACCGCGCATCGGCGGGGTGCCCATGTCGTTGAAACGGGTGGAGGTGGTGGGATCGGCCAGCGCCTGCTCGATCGCCGCGGCCATGCGCGTGACGACCGGCTCCGGCAGGTTCGCCGGCCCGAAGATGCCGTACCAGGAATAGGCCTTGTAGTCGGGCAGTCCGACCTCAGCCGCCGTCGGCACGTCCGGCAGCAAGGTGGAGCGCTCCGCCTGGTTCACAAACAGCACCTTCGCCTGGCCGGCCTCGTGGAACGGCTTGAGCAGGGAGGGGATGTCGTGGGTGAACTGCGTCTCGCCCGCGATCAGCGCCGTGAAGCTCGCCCCGGCGCCGCGATAGGGCACGTGCTCCGCCCGCGCGCCCACGTGGCTGAGGAAGTTCGCGCTGGCGATGTGCCCTGTCGTGCCGATGCCGGAACTGCCATAGGAATACGCCCCCGGCCGCGCCTTCAGCGCCGCGACGAACGCATCGAGCGTGCGTACGTCCCAGCCCTTCGTCGTGACCGCGAGGCTGGTCGGGATGAACACGGTCGGCGCGATCGCCGTCAGGTCGCGCACGGGATCATAGGGCAGGTTCGCGTACAGCGTCGCAGCGATGCCTGTCGAGGACAGCGTGGCCAGCACGAAGGTATAGCCGTCCGGGGCCGACTTCGCGACGAAGTCGGTGCCGAGCGTACTGCCCGCGCCTGGGCGGTTCTCGATGACCACGTTCTGGCCCAGCACCTCGCCGAGCTTCGGCGCCAGCATGCGCATGGTGACATCGGTGCCGCCGCCGGTCGCGAAGGGCACGATGATGCGGATTGGCCGGTTCGGCCAGGCGCCGGACTGCGCCCGCACGATGCCGGGCGCGGCCACCAGCCCGGCGGCGCCGGCGAGTATGACGCGCCGGCGCATCGACACCGGCTGGCTGAGGGTGATGGGCGTCGGCTTCATCGTGATGGTCCCTTCCGGATCGGGGGGAGGAAATGGATGGTCGTGATATGGCGTTGTTGTTCGTGCGGCGGCACCGGCAAGCGTCAGAAGGACCCGCCATTGACGGGCAGCACCTGCCCCGTGACGTAGTCGGCAAGGTCGGACGCGAAGAACAGCACCGCCTTGGCGATGTCCTCCGCGCTCCCCATGCGCCGCAGCGCCAGGCCGTCGATGACGCGCTTCTGGCCCTCGGCGCCGTAGCTGTCCCATTGGCTGCGCGTGCCCGGCGAGACGGCGAACAGCCCGGGTGCCACCGCATTCACCGTGATGCCGAACGGCCCGAGTTCCTGCGCCATCTGCCGCGTGAAGCCAACCATCGCGTGCTTCGCGCTGGTATAGGCCTGCAGCCCGGTGCGCGAGGCGCGCAGCCCCGCGCCCGAGCTGATGTTGACGATGCGCCCCGCCCCGGCCCGCTTCATCCCCGCCGCCGCGGCGCGAACGGTCAGGAAGGCGGCATCGAGGTTCACGTCGAGGATGGCACGCCAATCCTCGTATCGCGTCTCCTCGATCGGGGCGAAGCGGCGACCGAGCACGCCGCCGGCATTGTTGACGAGCACGCCGACCGGCCCGGACGCGGCCTCGATGCCGGCGACCCACCCGGCGACCGCGTCATGGTCCGTCAGATCGACGACCGCCGTGATGATGCCTGACAGCCCGGCGGCCGTCTCGGCCAGGCCCGCCGCATCCAGGTCCATCGCAAAGACCTGCGCGCCACGCCGGGCGAAGGCCCGTGCCGTCGCCTGGCCGAAGCCCGTCGCGGCACCCGTGATGGCCACGACCCGGCCGGTGAATTCGAGGTCCACGCTCACTCTCCCTTCTGGATGGCGATGCGCCGCCGGCGGTCCTGCGCCGCCCCGCGCGCGCGTTCCGCCAGAACGATCAGGGCCAGTTCGGCCGCTGCCTCGATGTGGCGGATACTGGCGCGCTCGCTGGTGTCGGCATCGCGCGCGGCGATGGCTTCGGCGATGGCGCGGAGTTCCACGACGCTCTGCGCGGTCCGCCCCGGCCAGCGTGTCGAGCTGAACCGGTACAGCGCCAAGCGGTTGTGGATGGTGCCGAGCGCCTGGCGCAGCGCCTCATTCCCCGCACCGTCCAGCAGCACTGCGTAGAAGTCCGCATTGGCGTCCATCACGCCGGAGATCTGCCGCTGCAGCCAGGCCTGCTCCAACGCATCGACGGCGCGCAGCAGGGCTTCCGCCTGCGCCGGCGTGCCGCGCTGCGCACAGAGCCGTCCAGCCTGGCCCTCCAGCATGGCGCGCAGTTCGTAGAGGTCCCGGGTTTCCCGTTCGGTCAGCACGGCGACGGTCGGCCCGCGATGCGGCACGACCGTGATCAGCCCTTCGGCCTCCAGCTGGCGCACCGCCTCCCGCACCGTGGTGCGGCCGACGCCGGTGAGCTCGCCCAGCATGCGGTCCGGAAGCCGCTGGCCCGGCAGCAACTCGCCCGCCACGATGGCCGCACGGATCTGCTCGGCCGCCGTCTGGCGGACGGAGAGGGTCTGCGGATCCGAAAGGGTGGCGCTGCTCGACACGGCGCGGCAGCCTGCGACCGTGTCTGCCGATCGTCAACCTGATTGACAGACAATCTGTCACGCCTGACCCTGACCACACAGGCAAGGGACGACAGCCATGGCGGATTCCATCGTGATCTGGGGCTCGGGGGCGATCGGCGGCACGATCGGCGCCCATCTGGCCCGCGCCGGGCACGAGGTGCTGTTTGTCGACGCTGTTCCGGAGCACGTCGCAGCGATCGAAGCCGGGCGCCTGACCATCGAGGGCCCGGTGGCGCAGTTCACCACCGGCGGCCGCGCCGCCACCCCCGACCGGGTCACCGGGCGGCACAAGCTGATCATCCTTGCGGTGAAGGCCCATCACACCGAGGCCGCGACGCGCGCCCTTGCCCCCCACCTTGCCGAGGACGGTGCCGTCGTCTCCTGCCAGAACGGGCTGAACGAGCTGGTGATTGCCGACATCGTCGGGCGACAGCGCACCATCGGCGCCTTCGTCAATTTCGGCGCGGATTACCTCGAGCCCGGCCGCATCATGTACGGCGTGCGCGGCGCCGTCGTGGTCGGCGAGCTGGATGGCTCACGCACGCCCCGCATCACCACGCTCCACGCCGCGCTGCGCGACAGCTTCGAACCCGATGCGGTGCTGAGCGACAACGTCTTCGGCTACCTCTGGGGCAAGGCCGGCTATGGCGCGATCCTGAAATCATCCGCGCTGACCAATGATTCCATCGCCGACTTCATCGCCGACCCCGCGCGCAAGGCGTTGGTGATCGGCCTGGTGCGGGAGATCCTGTCGGTGGCCGCGGCGGAGAAGGTCGCACCGCTCGGCTTCGACGGCTTCGACCCCACACCCTTCGCCGGCACCGACATGGCGGCGATCGAGGCGACCATGGCGCGCATGGTCACCTACAATCGCGGCTCAGCGAAATCGCATAGCGGCATCTGGCGCGACCTCGCGGTGCGCAAGCGGCCGACGGACGTCGCGGCGCAGCTCGCACCGGTACGCGCGGCAGCACGCCGGCATGGCGTGCCGACGCCGCTCGCCGACAAGCTGGTGGAGCTGATCACTGGGATCGAACAGGGACGGCTGGAGCAGGGCGGAGCCTTGGCCGATGCGCTGGGGGCACTCGCGCCGCCGCTGTAAAGACACGGAGGGGGCGTTGCCCCCTCCGAACCACCCCCACCAAAGGGCAGTGCCCTTTGGAATGCCGTGACTTGGTGCCCGTTTAGCCCGGGGCGCCGCGTTCGCCGCGCAGGCGCAAGGGCACGAAGCGCTGGCCGCCCGCGCCTTCCACCCCGAACAGAGCGACGCCACGGTTCTGCTGGCGCAGCCGGGCGATGCGCTCCTGCACCTCGGCCGGTGTCGCCACACGCTCCTGCTGCACCTCGACGATCACGTCGCCGGGCCGCAGTTCCCGCTCAGCGGCGGGGCTGTTCGGCGCCACCTCGACGATCACGACGCCGCGCTGCTCGGGCCGCAGGTTGAAGCGCTGGCGCAGCTCATCGGTGATCGGCGCCACCAGCAGGCCAAGGCCGGTCAGTTCCACCGGACGTTCCGGCTGCGGCGGGGTCGGCGTGCTGCCGCCAGCCGCCTGCGCCTGATCCGCCGGCAACTCGCCGAGCGTGATGGTGACCGTCTCCTCCTTGCCGTCGCGCCAGATCACGACGGGCACCTGCACGCCCACGTTGTTGTCGGCGACGATCCGCGGCAGGTTGCGCATCTCCCGCACATCGACGCCGTTGAAGCGCAGGATGACGTCGCCCGAGCGGATGCCGCCCGCCGCCGCCGGCCCGCCTTCCTGCGCGCGAGCGACAAGAGCACCACGGGCACCGTTGGGCAGGCGCAGCGCCTCGGCGATCTCGTCCGTCACTTGCTGGATGTTCACGCCGAGCCAGCCGCGCCGCACGCGCCCGCCGTCGCGAAGCTGCGCGACGATGCGCTGGGCGAGGTTGGACGGGATCGAGAAACCGATGCCGATCGACCCACCCGACGGCGAGTAGATCGCGGTGTTGATGCCGACCACCTGGCCGGCCATGTTGAACAGCGGGCCGCCGGAATTGCCGCGGTTGATCGCCGCATCGGTCTGGATGAAGTCGTCATACAGGCCCTGCCGGATGTCGCGACCGCGCGCCGAGACGATGCCCGCCGTCACCGAGCCGCCGAGGCCGAAGGGGTTGCCGATCGCAAGCACCCAGTCGCCGACCTGCGCTTCGTCGGAATTGCCGAAGGTGACCGCGGTCAGCGGCTTGTCCGTGCGGATGCGTAGCACCGCGATGTCGGTGCGCGGGTCGGTGCCGAGCAGCTCAGCGCGGATCGTGGTGTTGTCGGACAGGATAACGTTGATCTCATCCGCGCCGTCGATGACGTGGTTGTTCGTCACCACGATGCCCTGCTGCGCATCGATGATGAAGCCCGAGCCGAGCGACTGACCGCGGCGCTGCGGGCGCTGCTGCGGCGTCTGCGGCCCCTCACCCTGGCCGGGCGGGCGGTTGCGGTTGAAGAAGTCGCGGAAGAATTCCTCGAACGGACTGCCAGGCGGGGCCTGCGGCATCTCTGGCGCATCGGGCCGGCCGGGCCGGGCCTGCACCGCCTGGGTGGTCGAGATGTTGACCACGGCGGGCAGCAACTGGCGCGCCAGGGGCGCGAAGGTTTCCGGCGCACGCTGCGCGTCGGCGGGCGAGGCGATCGCGGCGATCGCCAGAGAAGCGGACAGGAACAGAGCAGCGAAGCGCACGGTCGGGAACCTCATGCGGAATGATCCGGGTCGGGTCGAGGACGAAGGATGTGGCGATCCGGATGTCGGATGGAAGCCGGTATCATGCAACGAAATGCTGCCCGAACGCCATGAATGGCCATTCACCCACCCTTGAGCATCCAGGCGAGCGCGACACCCAGCACGGCCGCGACCAGCCCGCCCAGCCGCAACCGCTGCTCCGGCGCCTCGGCGAGCGTCATGAGCGCGCGGCGCATCGCGGCGGGTGCCAGGGCATAGGCCATGCCCTCCAGGGCCAGCACGACGGCCACGCCCTGGAGGAGTCCGGTCAGCGTCACTGCGGCGCCGGCGCGCCCGTGGCCGGAGCAGGCGCCGGCGACCGGGCCGCGGCGGGCGCAGGCGTCGTTGCCGTCGCCCCCGCGGGTGCCGGCGACACCGGCGCTTCGGGCCGTCCGCCGCTGCCGCGGAAGTAGCGGAAGAACTCGGAATCAGGCGTCATCACCATGCGGGTGTGCCCTTCCGAGAAGGCCTCGCGATAGGCCTGCATGCTGCGCCAGAACTGGAAGAACTCGATGTCGCGGCTGAATGCCTCGGCCACGATGCGGATCGCTTCCTGTTCGCCCTGGCCGCGCAGGACGTCGGACTGCGCCTGCGCCTCGGCGAGCAGCACGGTGCGCTCGCGCTCCGCGCCGGCACGCACGCGCTGGGCCACTTCGGCACCTTCCGCGCGGGCTTCCCGGGCGACGCGTTCACGCTCGGACTGCATGCGCGACAGGATCGCCTGGGTGTTCTCCTCCGGCAGGTCGGCGCGGCGGATGCGCACATCCACCACCTCGATGCCGAACTGCCGTGCCTCGGCGTTCACCTGGCCGCGGATTTCACCCATGATGCGCGGACGGTCGGTGGACAGCACCGACAGCAGCGGCTCGTTGCCCAGCACGCGGCGCAGGGACGACGATACGATCGAGTTCAGCCGCGCGCGGATGCCTTGCTCGGTCGCGCCGACCGTTTGGTAGAACACCAGCGGGTTGGTGATGCGGTAGCGCGTGAAGCTGTCCACGATCAGCCGGCGCTGGTCGCCCAGGATCACTTCCTCGCCCGGCGCGTCGAAGTCGAGCAACCGGCGGTCGAAGGTGATGACCGACTGGATGAAGGGCAACTTCACATGCAGGCCCGGGCTCTCGATGACCCGGATCGGCTCGCCGAACTGCGTGATCAGCACCTGCTGCGTCTGGTGCACGGTGAACAGCGACGACGCCGCCGTGACGACGACGGCCGCGAGCGCCCCGAGGGCGATGAAAGAGCGGTTCATCGCGGCGCCCCCTGCTGGGTGCGGGGCTGGACGGCGGTGCCGCTGCCAGGCGGCAGGGGTGCCGGCCGCACCGTCGGCAGCGTGCCCTGTTGCGGGCGCGGGACAGCAGCACCTTCGCCGAGCGGCAGGAAGGGCACCACGCCCTGCAGCCGGTCATCGACGATCACCATCGGGTTGCGCCGCAGGATGTCCTCCATCGTCTCGAGATAGAGGCGGCGCACGGTCACGTCCTGCGCCGCCTGATAGGCGGTGAGCACCGAGGTGAAGCGCGCGGCCTCACCTCGTGCGCGGGCGATCTGGCTTTCGCGCACGCCCTGGGCTTCCTGCACGATGCGCTCGGCCTCGCCGCGGGCGCGGGGGATGATGTCGTTGCGGAAGGATTCCGCCTCGTTGCGGGCGCGCTCGCGATCGGCATTGGCGCGCTGCACATCGCGGAAGGCATCGACCACCTGCGCCGGCGGATCGACCTTCTGCAGCTGCACCTGCGTGATCTCGATGCCCGCGTGGTACTGGTCCATGATCGCCTGAGTGCCCCGCAGCACCTCCTGCTCGATCTGCGCGCGCGCCTCGGTCAGCGCGGGCTGGATCGGCGTGCGGCCGATCACCTCGCGCATCACGGATTCGGCCGCGGACTTCACGGTGGCTTCCGGGTTACGGGTGTTGAACAGGAAATCGCCGGCATTGCGGATGCGCCAGAACACCGCGACGTCGATGTCGATGATGTTCTCGTCGCCAGTCAGCATGAGCGATTCGGCCAGCACGTCGCGCGCCGGCTGCACCCGGCCGGACACGACGCCCACCTCCGGCGTGCCGATGAAGCCGATATCGACGCGGTTGATGCGCGTCACGCGCGGCGTCGTCACCGTCTCGACCGGCCAGGGGACGTGATAGTTCAGGCCCGGGAAGGCGACACGGTTGAATGCGCCAAAGCGCATCACCACGCCCTGTTCGTCCGGCTGCACGCGATAGAAACCCGAGGCACCCCAGAAGGCCACCAACACCAGACCGAGAAGGATCAGCCCCTTCCCCCCGCCCCTTGGCAGGTACCGGCGCACGGCGTCTTGCGCCTGGCGGATCATGTCATCGAGGTCGGGTCCGCGCCCACCGCCGGAGGGGCCACCGGGACCGCCGCCACCGGGCGGGGGCGGCGAGCCCCACGGCCCACCGGGCTTGGGGTTTCCCCAGGGACTCTGACCGCCGCTGTTGTTCCAGGGCATTCGACGTTGGGCCTCCGCGTTCGATTCCAGGTGGTGACGTCGCGCCCGGCGCCTGCCATGTGGGGATGCATGGAACGCCGCGGCCGACCATATGCGTGCCGGCCGGGCCGCCGGGGGGCGACCCGTTTGAAGCGTCAACCTCGCCCGGCGGAGGCGATATTGTCCAGTAACGAGGGCTTTTCAAGCGATGGCTGAGACTCTGGCGGAAGCAGTGACGGCGGCCCTGAGATCCGTGAAGGACCCCGCGACGGGGCGCGACGTGGTCTCCGCGGGCATGGTCCAGGGCCTCGCGGTGCGTGACGGGCTGGTGCAGTTCTCCCTCGAAGTGCCGCGCGAGCGCGCCGCGCAGATGGAACCGGTGCGCGCCGCCGCCCAGGAGGCCGCCGCATCCGTCCCCGGCGTGTTGAACGCGACGGTCGTGCTGTCCGCGCACCGGGAGGCCGCGCCGCAGCCGGCCACACCACGCCAGGCTGCCAAGGCGCCCTCGGGCCAGGGACCGATGCTGCTGCCTGAGGTCGGCGCTATCGTCGCCGTCGCCTCCGGCAAGGGCGGCGTCGGCAAATCCACCACGGCGGTCAACCTCGCGGTCGCCCTGGCGATGCAAGGCCTCAAGGTCGGGCTGCTGGACGCCGACATCTACGGGCCGTCCCTACCGCAGATGCTCGGCACGCGGGAACGCCCGCGTTCGACCGGCAACCGCATCACGCCGCTGTCCCGCTGGGGGCTGAAGGCGATGTCGATCGGCTTCCTGGTCGATGAGGAAACGCCGATGATCTGGCGCGGCCCGATGGTGATGGGCGCGCTGGAACAGATGATGGGCCAGGTCGAGTGGGGTCCGCTCGACATCATGATCGTGGACATGCCGCCGGGGACCGGTGATGCCCAGTTGACCATGTCCCAGCGCGTGCCCCTGGCCGGGGCGGTGATCGTTTCCACGCCGCAGGATGTCGCGCTGCTCGATGCCCGGCGCGGCGTGCGGATGTTCGAGAAGGTGAACGTCCCCGTCCTCGGGCTGATCGAGAACATGTCCTACTATTGCTGCCCGAACTGCAACCACCGCGCCGACCTGTTCGGCCATGGCGGCGCGAAGCGCGAAGCGGAACGGCTCGGCGTCGAGTTCCTGGGCGAATTGCCACTGAAGCTCGCCATCCGGGAACTGGCCGATGCCGGCACGCCGATCGTGACCGCGAGGCCGGAGACGGAAGAAGCCGCGACCTATCGCCGCATCGCCGCGCGGGTGTGGGAGAAGGCGCGTGCGAAGGCCGAGGCCGGGCCCGCCATCGTGGTCGACTGACCCCGTTTTGGCGCGGGCGGCCTTCCGCGCTACACCCTCGCCCAATGGCGGCCGGCACCCCCTGCCCGGCCGCCTCCGCGACGAGGAAGCCCAGCATGCCGCAGTACCGTTCCCGCACCACCACCCATGGCCGCAACATGGCCGGCGCGCGGGGCCTCTGGCGCGCGACGGGAATGAAGGACGGGGATTTCGGCAAGCCGATCATCGCCATCGCCAATTCCTTCACCCAGTTCGTCCCCGGCCATGTCCACCTCAAGGACCTCGGCCAGCTGGTCGCGCGGGAGATCGAGAAGGCCGGTGGTGTGGCCAAGGAATTCAACACCATCGCGGTCGATGACGGCATCGCCATGGGCCATGACGGCATGCTCTACAGCCTGCCCTCGCGTGAGCTGATCGCCGATGCCGTGGAATACATGGTCAACGCGCATTGCGCGGATGCGCTGGTCTGCATCTCCAACTGCGACAAGATCACGCCGGGCATGCTGATGGCCGCGATGCGGCTGAACATCCCGACCGTCTTCGTCTCGGGCGGACCGATGGAGGCCGGCAAGGTCGTCCATCGCGGCGTGAAGCGGTCGGTCGACCTGATCGACGCCATGATCGTCGCGGCCGACAGTTCCGTCACCGATGAGGAAGTGCAGGTGATCGAGCGGTCGGCCTGCCCGACCTGCGGGTCCTGCTCGGGCATGTTCACCGCCAATTCGATGAACTGCCTGACCGAGGCGCTGGGCCTCGCGCTTCCGGGCAACGGCACCGTCGTCGCGACGCATGCAGATCGCGAGCAGCTGTTCCTCGAAGCCGGGCGCCGCATCGTCGAGATCACCCGCCGCCACTACGAGACCGACGACGCGACCGTCCTGCCGCGCGCCATCGCGACGCGCACCGCCTTCGAGAACGCGATGACGCTCGACATCGCCATGGGTGGTTCGACCAACACGGTACTGCACCTGCTCGCCGCGGCGCAGGAGGGCGAGGTACCCTTCGCCATGGCCGATATCGACCGGCTGTCCCGCCGCGTGCCGGTGCTGTGCAAGGTGGCACCCTCCGTGCAAAACGTGCATGTCGAGGACGTCCATCGCGCCGGCGGCATCATGGGCATCCTCGGCGAGCTCGACCGCGCCGGGCTGATCGACACCTCCGTCTCCCGCGTCGATGCGCCGAACCTCGCCGAGGCGCTGGCCGAATGGGACGTGAAGCGCAGCCCGACCGAGGCGGTGCAGACCTTCTTCCGCGCGGCCCCCGGCGGCATCCCGACCACCGTCGCCTTCAGCCAGTCGGCGCGCTGGGATGACCTCGACAGCGACCGCGAGAAGGGCGTGATCCGCGATCTCGAGCACGCCTTCTCGAAGGATGGCGGGCTCGCCGTGCTCTACGGCAACATCGCGGAGGAAGGCTGCATCGTGAAGACGGCGGGGGTCGATGCGTCCATCCTGAAATTCACTGGGCCGGCGCGCGTCTTCGAAAGCCAGGATGCGTCCGTGGAAGCCATCCTCGGCGGCGCGGTGAAGGCCGGCGACGTGGTGCTGGTGCGCTACGAAGGCCCGCGCGGCGGCCCGGGCATGCAGGAGATGCTGTATCCGACGAGCTACCTGAAGTCGAAGGGCCTCGGCAAAGCCTGCGCGCTGGTCACCGATGGGCGCTTCTCGGGTGGGTCCTCAGGCCTGTCGATCGGGCATTGCTCGCCCGAGGCGGCCGAGGGCGGGCTGATCGGCCTGGTCGAGGATGGCGACACCATCGAGATCGACATTCCGAACCGCCGCCTGCACCTCGCTGTGTCGGACGCTGTGCTGGCACAGCGCCGCGCGGCGATGGAAGCGAAGGGTGCTGAAGCTTGGCAGCCGGCGGCACCGCGCAAGCGCAACGTCACCGCGGCGCTGAAGGCCTATGCCGCGCTGACCACCAGCGCGTCGCGCGGTGCGGTGCGCGATGTCTCGGGCGTCCGCCGCCGCTGAGCAAGCCGCCCCGGCCGCGGGAGAAGAACGCGGCCGGGGTGCACGACCTAACCGATGCGGGGGGCAGGCACCGGCAGGCCGAAGCGCGATGCGACGGACAGGATCTCCTGCCGGTGCGCATAGGCGACGAAGACGCCCATGCACCAGGTGAAGATCGCTTCCTTGAACAGCTGGCCGCCATCACCGTAGGGGTCGATTCCGATCGGCCCGATGGTGTGGAAGAAGATCGCGCCGGACATCAGCCCGATCGTCAGCAGCCCACCCCAGGCCCGCGTCCAGGGTATCAGCACCAGCACCGAGGCGAGGATCTCCATGCTCGCGACCGTCAGCCGGAACGGCTTCTCATAGGCCGGGATGCCGAACCAGGTAGCGAGCGGCTGGAAGATGTATTCGACCGACCCCGGATGGCCGGTCAGCTTGTACTGCTCGTACCAGAGGAACTCATAGGCGATCCAGAATGCCGCCGGCCAGGCGAGCAGGCGCAGGATGCGGTCGGTGCGGGTCATCGCGGGCTTCCCAGGGGATGGTCTGCCCGGGATTTCGCCATCGCTGCGCAGATGGTTACGCGCGCGGCGTCACCGGGTCTGCGTCATCCGCCCCACGACGAAGCCGAAGGCGAAGGTGCCGAGCAGGATCGCCCCCACCTCCCCCACCAGCGCATGCATCAGCGGCAGGCCCACCAGCAGCGCGAAGCAGAAGCCGCCGATGAAGATCCAGCGCCGCGTCGAAGGCCCGAGGGCCGCCCAGCGGCTCGCCGCCGCCTTCTTTGTGCGCCCCCGCGGCTTCGGCGCCGCACGGGTCTTCGCGCTGCCGCTCATGCCACCGGGCCGAGCAGTTCGGCCTCTTGCGCGCGTTCGTAGAGCCGGCCGATCAACGTGGCGAAGACCGGATCGACCGCCATCGCCGGACCCATGCGCGGCAGGGTGTCGGCACGGGTGACGCCATGCTCCCGCCAGGCCTGGCCACCGGACAGCACATTCTGGAGGAACCCCTGCATGCGGTCACAGGCTATGGCGAAGCGGGCCTCGGGGGTCTCGCCGGCCTCGAATTCCTCCCACAGCGCGCGCAGCCGGCTGCCGAGTTCCGCCGGCAGCAGCCCGAAGACCACCGCCGCCGCGGCTTCTTCCCGCGCGGCCTGGCTGGCGCGGCCGGCGGCGTCATAGGCGAAGGTGTCGCCGGCCTCAATCTCCACCAGGTCGTGGATCGCCACCATGGTCAGCGCGCGGCCGAGATCGACCGGCCCCGCCATCTCCGCATGCAGCAGCACGCCGATCAGCGCGACGGACCAGCAATGCTCCGCGCTGTTCTCCCGCCGCGTCGCGCCATCGGGCAGCACGACGCGCCCACGGCGCTCGACCGACTTCAGCCGGTCGACGACCGCGAGGAAGTCGAGGATCGCCGCGGCACGTTCAGCCTGCATCGCGGCCGAGCGTTTCCATCAGTTCCCGCCATTCGCGCTTGGACAGGCCGGACCCTTCCTGCGTGACGGCCTCCCCGGCCAGCATGCGCTTCACGATGCCCATCATCTGCGCCGACAGCGTCACGGCGCCGAGTCGATAGTCGCGGAAGGCATCGAAGGCCATCGGCACCCAGGCCTTCACCGTGTCCAGCATCGCCTCGGCATAGACGCGGATCTCGTACTGCGCGTGCGCGTCGGCACGCAGGGACAGGAAGTGCAGCAGATTGTGCAGGTCGGTCTTCCAATACCACTGCGTATAGGCGTTGAGCGTGAGGTTCATGCGCGCCAGTTCCCGCGCCAGCCCCTGCCGGCCGGGATCGCGCGGCGCGCCGTCGTCGTCCTCGTTCAGCATGTCGAGATAGTGGTCGTAGTTGCGCGTCGCATCCTCGCGCAGCAGGTCGAGCACGCGGGCCGCCTCGGCCCCCTGCAGCACGTCGCCGCGGCCCTGCCGGTTCACCGCGGATTGCGCGGCGAGCTGATCCGGCGCCGGGATGTAGAATTCCCGGTCCAGGATTGAATAGCGCGCGGAATATTCGTTCACATTGGCCGTGCGGTGCCGGATCCACTGCCGCGCGATGAAGATCGGCAGCTTCACGTGGTACTTGATCTCGCACATCTCGAAGGGCGTGGAGTGGCGATGCCGCATCAGGTAGCGGATCAGGCCGCGATCCTCATTCGCCGCGCGCGTGCCGCGGCCATAGGACACCCGCGCCGCCTGCACGATGGCGGCGTCGTCGCCCATGTAGTCGATCACCCGCACAAAGCCGTGGTCGAGCACGGGGATGGCCTGGAAGAGCATCGCCTCCAGCGCCGGCACGCTCGGGCGGCGCGTGCGGCCCTCGGCGGCGCGCGCGGCCTCGATCTCCTGCTGCTGTTCGTCGGTCAGCGCCATCGCGATCCCCTCTCACCAGACCGCCTAATAGGCGGGGCGCGGAGTCGGGCGCCAGAGCAGGATTGGAGGGGCGCCGCCCCTCCAGACCACCCCGTCAGGGGGCAACGGCCCCCTGGACCGCGGGATATTGGCGCCTGCGGGCAGGGGGTGCAGCATGGCGGCAAATCCATTTCGGGAGCCGCCATGTCACCGCTCGACGCCATCCGCCGCGACCATGCCGAACTGACCGTCATCCGGCAGGATTTCCATGCGCATCCGGAACTCGGCATGAACGAGCACCGGACGGCCGAGATCGTTGCACGGAAGTTGGAATCCTGGGGGATCGAGGTGCATCGCGGGGTCGGCGTCACCGGCGTGGTCGGCGTGCTGCGCAACGGCACCGGCAACCGCGCCATCGGCCTGCGCGCCGACATGGACGCCCTGCCGATCGAGGAACTGAACGACGTCGGCTACCGCAGCACCACCAAGGGCGTGATGCATGCCTGCGGCCATGACGGGCACACCACCATGCTGCTTGGCGCCGCCAAGTACCTGGCCGAGACGCGCAATTTCGACGGCATCGTCCATTTCATCTTCCAGCCCGGCGAGGAAGGCTGCGGCGGCGCGCTGGCGATGCTCGAGGACCGGCTGTTCGAACGTTTCCCCTGCGATGCCATCTACGGCATGCACAACCGCCCCGGCATGCCGGTCGGGCAATACGGCATCCGGACCGGCCCGACCGCGGCCGGCGGCGCCTTCTTCGACATCCTGGTCTCGGGCAAAGGGGCGCATGGCGCGCGGCCGGAGGCCAGCATCGACCCGGTGCTCGCCGCCTGCCACATCACCACGGCGCTGCAGTCGATCGTCAGCCGCACCCTTTCCCCGCGCGACCCCGCCGTCGTCAGCGTGACCAAGGTGCTGGGCGGGGAGGCGTACAACGTCATCCCCGAGACCGCGACCATCTCCGGCACCGCGCGCTTCTTCACCCGCGAGGTCGGCGAGCAGATCGAGGAGTCGATGCGCCGCGTCGCCGAGGGCGTGGCCGCCGGCTTCGGCGCGACCGCGGCCCTGTCCTGGCGGCTGATCTTCGCGCCCACCATCAACGACGCCACCCAGACGGAAGCCTATGCCGAGGCCGCCGCGGAGCTCGTGGGCACGGAGAAGGTCGCGCGCGACAACCCGCCCGGCATGGGGTCGGAGGATTTCTCCTTCATGATGGAGAAGGTCCCCGGCGCCTATATCCATGTCGGCAACGGGCCGGGTGCCATGCCGCACAACCCGCGATACCAGTTCAATGACGAGACGATCCCCTATGGCGCGGCGCTCTATGCCCGCGTGGTGGAACGCGGGCTGTCTCGCGACGGCGAAGGTTGATCGAAATCCCCTCGAAATCCGCAACGCACTCGCCTATATGAACCGCGTCACCTCGGTGACTATGGCGATAAACGGCGTATGGAATAAGCGTTGCGGACCCGGGGGCGGTACCCGGCGCCTCCACCATCATCCGGCCAGTATCGTGGCCGGCGGAGGGGGGCGAAATAGGCTCGACGCGCGCGGTAAAGATCCGTCTTTTGCCCGGCATGGTACCGCCGTCATCGGACCAAATCACAAGTGCCAACGATAACAGCCGCGAGGCTGTGGCGCTCGCTGCCTAAATAGGTAAGCGCGGTTCGGGGGGCACCGGGCAACAGAAGCCCCCCACTTCCCTTTGCATCACGCCGCGTCCGGGCCTAGATGGCCGCATGAGCGACGACGCCGCACCACCCGAGAGCCTGCTGCCCTACGATGTCTGGGCCGAGGAAGCCCTGCGCGAGGTCGCCATCCGCGCGATCGAGAGCGCGGCCGCCGACGGCCTGCCGGGCGAGCACCATTTCTACCTGACCTTCCGGACCGACCATCCCGGGACCAGCGTGCCGGGCCACCTCAAGGCCCGTTACCCGCAGGAGATCACCATCGTCCTGCAGCACCAGTTCGAGGATCTGCGCGTCGATCGCGCCGCCGGCCGCTTCGAGGTGACGCTGTTCTTCGGCGGCGTTCCGTCGCGCCTAGTGGTGCCCTTCGGCGCCCTGACCATGTTCCACGACCCCCATGTCCGCTTCGGCCTGCGCTTCCCCGTCCTCGGCATGGACCAGCCGGTGATGGAGGACGTGCCGGAGGAGGAGACGCCCGCCGCCGCACCGGCTGAGGAACCCCCCGCCGGCCCGGCCCAGGTGGTCAGCCTCGATGCCTTCCGCCGCAAGCCGGCCAAGGATGGCTGATGCGCGGGCGCGCCTGTTGGCGCCCCACCCCCGCCTGCGCTAGACCCGGCACGCTGCGCGCCCGTTGCGCGCCCGGAGACCGCGCATGACCCCGCCCCTCGACGCTGCCAGCCCCGCCCGCCCGGAAGGCTACCGCTTCAGCACAATGTTCCCGCTGGGCGAGGACGCCACGCCCTATCGCGAGCTCGACATCGGCGGCGTCTCGGTCATCGAGGTGGACGGCAAGAAGGTTCTCAAAGTCAAGCCGGAGACGCTGTCCGAACTCGCCTTCCAAGCCTGCCACGAGGTCTCCCACCTGCTGCGCCCGGCGCACCTCCAGCAGCTCGCCAATATCCTGAAGGACCCGGAAGCGAGTGCGAATGACCGCTTCGTCGCGCTCGACCTGCTGAAGAACGCGAACATCGCCGCTGGCGGCGTGCTGCCGATGTGCCAGGACACCGGCACGGCGATCGTCTTCGGCAAGAAGGGCCAGCGCGTCTGGGTCGAGGGCGATGAGGAGGAGGCGCTGTCCTACGGCGTCGCGCGCACCTACACCGAGACCAACCTGCGCTACTCGATGATGGCGCCGATCTCGATGTTCGAGGAGACGAATTCCGGCAACAACCTGCCGGTCGAGTTCTCCATCATGGCGCAGCCCGGCGAGCATCACGCCGATGAGATGCACCTGATGTTCATCCTCAAGGGCGGCGGATCGGCGAACAAGACCTTCCTGTACCAGCAGACCCGCGCGGTGCTGAACAAGCCGAAGCTGCTCGCCTTCATCGAGGAGAAGATCAAGACGCTCGGCACCTCGGCCTGCCCGCCCTATCACCTGTCCATCGTGATCGGCGGCACCTCGGCGGAGATGAACCTCAAGACGGTGAAGCTCGGCTCCACCAAGTGGCTCGATGCGCTGCCGACCAAGGGCGACAAGTCCGGCCACGCGATCCGCGACACCGAACTGGAAGCCGAGATCCACAAGCTGACGCAGAACCTCGGCATCGGCGCGCAGTTCGGCGGCAAGTATTTCTGCCATGACGTGCGGGTGATCCGCATGGCGCGGCACGGCGCCTCGCTGCCGATCGGCATCGGCGTGTCGTGCAGCGCCGACCGCCAGATCAAGGCGAAGATCACGCCGGAGGGCGTGTTCATCGAGCAGCTCGAGCACGAGCCCGCGCATTACCTGCCCGAGCACACCGAGGACATCCTCGGCGGCGAGGTCGTGAAGATCGACCTCAACCGCCCGATGGAGGAGATCCGCGCGACGCTGTCGCAATATCCGGTGAAGACGCGCGTCTCGCTGACCGGCACCATCGTGGTGGCGCGCGACATCGCTCATGCGAAGCTGCAGGAACGCATCGACGCGGGCCAGGGCCTGCCGCAATACATCAAGGACCACCCGGTCTATTACGCCGGCCCGGCCAAGACGCCGCAGGGCTATGCCACCGGCTCCTTCGGCCCGACCACGGCGGGGCGGATGGATTCCTATGTCGAATCCTTCCAGGCCCATGGCGGGTCGCTGGTCATGCTGGCCAAGGGCAATCGATCGAAGCAGGTGCTCAACGCCTGCAAGAAATATGGCGGCTTCTATCTCGGTTCGGTCGGCGGGCCGGCGGCGCGGCTTGCCCAGGACTGCATCCGCAAGGTCGAGGTGCTGGAGTACCCCGAACTCGGCATGGAGGCGGTGTGGCGCATCGAGGTCGAGGATTTCCCGGCCTTCATCGTCGTCGATGACAAGGGCAACGACTTCTACGAGGGGTTGGAGTGAGCGAGACTGGGACACGCCGGCTGCCGGCACGCTTCGCGCCGCTGGCCACCGGCTTCTTCCTGACTTTCATCATGACCTTCGTGGTCTCCGGCGTCTCGACCGTGCTGGCCCTGGGGCCGACGACGGAGGTGCTGGACCGCTGGCCGACGGCCTGGGCAACATCCTGGGTCATCGCCTTCCCTACGGTGCTGATGGTCCTGCCCTTCGTGCGGCGCCTGGTGACGCGGATCGTCAAGGTTCCGTTGGGACACGAGGAGAAGGTGCGATGACAAGCCTGGTCGCCCTCCTCCATGCCGCCGCGATCCTCGCCGCCGGGCTTTTCTGCACCTTCTCGACGGTGGTCATGCGCGGGCTGGACACGGCGCCCGCGCCGGCGGCGATCCGCGCCATGCAGCGGATCAATGACGGGATCCGCACGCCGGTCTTCGATTTCTACTTCTTCGGGGCGCTGCTGCTGCCCCTGCTCCTTGCCATCGCCGCGCTGGCCGATGGGCAGGCCCGGCTCGCCGGATGGGCCGCGGCGGCCTTCGTTGCCTATGGGCTCGGAACCTTCGCGGTCACTATCCTCGCGAACGTGCCGCTCAACCTGCGCCTGGCGCCGCAGGATCCGGACGGCCCCGGGGCCGCGGCGGCGTGGCGTGCCTACTCGGTGCCCTGGACCGCATGGAACCATCTTCGTAGCCTCTCCTCCCTGCTCGCCTGCGCCCTGTTGATCCTGGCGTAGGACACCGTCCCGGGAGGCACCTCGCCCATGCTGCAACTCCGTCCCAACTGCGAATGCTGCGGCCGCGATCTGCCGCCGGACAGCCGGGAGGCGCTGATCTGCTCCTTCGAATGCACCTGGTGCAGGGATTGCGCGGGGACGAAGCTGCCCGGCGGCCTCTGCCCGAATTGCGGCGGCAACCTGGTGCCGCGGCCGGTCCGCCCGGCGGCGAAGCTCGCGAAGTTCCCCGCCTCGACCGATCGCATCCACCGCCCTGAACGCTGCGGCGGCCCTGCCACGGCCTGACGGCGACCACCCCGTGCCGGATCGCATCCGCCTCACCGCGCTGATCGCCAATGGCGTCCTCTGCGTCGTCTTCGGCGTGCTGGCGCTGGCCGGGCTCGGGACGGAACCGACCGCGATCGTCGTCCTCTTTGCCGCGATCTCCGCGACGGCCGCCTTCAACTGGCACGTCATCCGCAAGGCGGCGCGCGTGCTGTCGGAGGAATCCGGGCGGCTCGCCGCGATGGAGCGGCACCTCGCAGCACTGCAGACCCCACCGCAACCAGGACCACCCCCATGACCGAACGCCGCCGCATCTCCTCCGGATCGAAGTTCGAGGAGCAGATCGGCTATTCCCGCGCCGTCGTCGTCGGCGACGACATCTGGGTTTCCGGCACCACCGGCTACGACTACGCGACCATGACGATTCAGCCCGATGTCGTCGCCCAGGCCGACCAGACCTTCCGCAACATCGCCGCTGCCCTGGCCCAGGCGGATGCCACGCTGGACGACGTGGTGCGCGTGCTGTTCATCGTGCCGGACCGCGCCGACTGGGAACCCTGCTGGCCGATCGTGAAGAAGTATCTCGGCAAGGCGCGCCCGGCCTCGACCCTGATCCATGCCGGCCTGCAAACGGATGCGATGAAGATCGAGATCGAGGTCACCGCGCGACGCGGCGGCTGAGGCAACCCACGGCGCAACACGTCGTTACCCTTCGCAGCAACACTGCCTCCGCGCTGCCGCACGCGGCGCGGAGGCTGACCGTTACGGGCACCCGCCCCGCGAAGGAGATGATGAATGACGACCCGCCGAGGCCTGTTCGCCGCCCTGTCCATCCTTGCTGCCACGGCGGCCGGCCTCGCCCTGCCCACGACTGCTGAGGCGCAGAGCGTCACGCTCAATTTCGGCCCACCGCCGCCGCCGCCCTACGCCCGCCCCATGCCGCCGCCGCGCCGCGGCTATGTCTGGGCCGATGGCCACTACCGCTGGAACGGCCGCCGCTATGTCTGGCAGGAAGGCACCTGGGTCCGCGCCCGCCGTGGCCGCCACTACGCCCAGCCGCGCTGGGACCAGGATGGCGACCGCTGGCGCTACCACCCCGGCCGCTGGGATCGTGATTGACCGCGGGTGACAGGGCGGCCCCTGGCCTGTACAGGGCGCGGGCCGCCACTGTTCCAGGATCCGACATGCGCTTCGCCGTCGATCGCCTCGACCACCTGGTCGTCACCTGCCGGGACGTGACCATCTCGGCATCCTGGTACCAGCGCGTGTTGGGCATGGAGGTCGAGGAATTCGGCCTGCACCCGCGCACCGCGCTGAAGTTCGGCGGCCAGAAGATCAATCTCCGCCCGGTCGAGGCGACGCAGACGGAATGGTGGACGGGTGCTGCCGGCGGCATCCCCGGCACCGCCGATCTCTGCTTCATCGTCACGGTCGATGCGGAACAGATCATCGCCCACCTGCACCATTGCGGCGTGGCGGTGGAGCAGGGGCCGGTCGCCAAGCATGGCGCGCTCGGGCCGATCACTTCGGTCTATTGCCGCGATCCCGATGGCAACCTGATCGAGATCTCGACCTACGGCGAACCGCCTCAGTAGGTCAGCGCGCGCGGCAACGCCTTCGCCGCGGCGATCCAATCCTCCACGGCCTTCAGGGCGGGCGTCTGGCGCACCAGCTTCTTCGCCGCATTGGCCTTCTCCAGCGCTGCGTGGAGATTGGCGGGGTTGCGCTGGGCGAGCTCGGGCACCGTATCGACGCCCGCGGCCTCGAGCAGGTCCGAATATTCCTCGCCGATGCCCTTCACCCGCATCAGATCGGCACGGTTGGCGAATTCCAGCACCAGCGCGTCCGGGATGCCGGTCTTCGCGGCCAGCGCGGCGCGGTCCTTGGGCCCGGCGCAGGCGGCGAGCAGCGCGGCCGTGTCCTTCAGCCCCGCCTCTCGCAACTTGTCGCCATAGACCTTCCCGATCCCCTCGATCGCCTCAATCTTGTACGTCATCGCAGGCTACCCCCTTCGAATCGGTTCCGGCACGAGCCACGATACCGCTGCGCCGGCCTGCCGACACGGAAATCCGCTCCGGAGTTCGCCATGCCCGCCACCCGCACCGAAACCGCCAAGGATTCCGCTGGCGGAACCCGTACTGAGACCGACAGCCTCGGCACCATCGAGATCCCCGCCGATCGGTACTGGGGGCCGCAGACCGAACGCGCCCGCGCGCTGTTCCGCATCGGCGATGCGCGGCTCGACCCCGGCGTGATCCGCGCGACCGGGCTGCAGAAATGGGCCTCGGCGGAAGCCAATCGCCGCCTGGGCGAATTGCCCGACGCCATCGCCGAGCCCATCAAGGCCGCCGCGGCCGAGGTGGAAGCCGGCGCGCGCGACGCCGATTTCCCGCTGCCCGTCTGGCAGACCGGGTCGGGCACCCAGACCAACATGAACGCGAACGAGGTCATCTCGAACCGCGCGAACGAGATGCTCGGCCAGCCGCTCGGCAGCCGGAAGCCGGTCCACCCGAACGATCACGTCAATCGCGGCCAGTCCTCGAATGACAGCTTCCCGACCGTGATGCATCTCGCCGCCGCGCACGCGGTGCGGCAGCGCCTGCTGCCGGGTCTCGCCGCGCTCCATGGCGCGCTGACCGCCAAGGCCGCCGAGTATGCGGAGATCGTGAAGCTCGGCCGCACCCATCTGATGGATGCGGTGCCGGTGACGCTGGGCGGCGAATTCGCCACCTGGGCGCGCCAGGTGCAGAACGGCATCGCGCGTGTCACCGACACCATCCCGCGTTTGCTGCTGCTGCCCCAGGGCGGCACCGCCGCGGGCACCGGGCTGAACCGCCACCCTGATTTCGACGACGCCTTCTGCGCCATCGTCGCCGAACGCACGGGGGAGGCCTTCGCCCCGAATCCCGACAAGTCGGAAGGCATGGCCGCGCATGACGCCTTCGTGGAACTGCATGGTGCGTTCAACACCGTCGCCGTCTCGCTGACCAAGATCGCCAACGACATCCGCCTGCTGGGGTCCGGCCCGCGGGCGGGCATCGGGGAGCTGGTGATCCCGGCCGACGGCCTGTCCAGCAGCATCATGCCGGGCAAGACGAATCCGACGCAGTCCGAGGCGCTGACCATGGTCGCCGCCCGCGTCATGGGAAACAATACGACCGTCACCTTCGCTGGCGCCCAGGGGCATCTGGAACTGAACGTGTTCAAGCCCGTCATTATCCAGGCGGTGCTCGAAAGCGCGACACTGCTGGGCGATGCCGCGCGGTCCTTCGCCACCCACATGGTCGCCAAGCTGGAACCGAACCGAGCACGGATCGCCGACCAGATGGCGAAGTCGCTGATGCTGGTGACCGCGCTCAACCCGCGCATCGGCTATGACAAGGCCGTGCAGATCGCCAAGAAGGCGTTGGCCGAGGACCTGACACTGAAGGACGCCGCCGCCCAACTCGGCCATGTGGCGCCGGAGGATTTCGACCGCTGGGTCCGGCCGGAGGACATGCTGCGCCCGGGCGGCACGCTGGAGGGCGGGGGGTGAAGCCGCACCTGGCCAAGCGATCCTTCAGCCTGGCCGGCCACCGCACCTCCATCGCCCTCGAACCGGAATTCTGGGCCGCGCTGGAGGATGCCGCGCGCGCCCGGGCGATCAGCCTTGCCGCGCTGGTGATTGAACTGGATGCGGCGCGCGCCGCCGACGGCGCCCCCCTGGCCAGCACCCTTCGGGTCTTCGCGCTGCGCCGGTCCCGCGCCGCGGCGTCGGATCGCCCGCCGCCGCCCAGCGCCAGGTAACGGTTTCCAAAGGCCCCGGGCCTTTGGCGGGGTGGCTTGGAGGGGCAGAGCCCCTCCACCCCTGCGTCCGGCCCATGATTGCGCCCCCGGTCCAACTCCCGAGATTCGCCGGCCCGGGCTTGATCCGGCAGGGGTTTTCGGGATTGATGCGCCGCGATGCGGGCGGGCGGCGCAGGCTGTTCGCGCGCGACCTTCAGGTCCAGGGATTCCGATGGCCAGCACCACCGACGCGCATGCCGACTCCGGCGCGCCACACTACAAGCACCCCTACCATCTGGTGGATCCGTCGCCCTGGCCTTTGATGGGGTCCTTCAGCGGCGGCGCGCTGGTGCTCGGCATCGTGCTGTGGGCGCATAGCGGCATCCACTGGATGTTCGGCCTCGGGCTGATGGGCGTGCTAGCCACCATGTTCCTCTGGTGGCGCGACGTGGTGAAGGAATCGCGTACGCCGGGCCTGCATTCGCCGATCGTGCTGATCGGCCTGCGCTACGGCATGACGCTGTTCATCGCCTCCGAGGTCATGTTCTTCGTCGCCTTCTTCTGGTCCTGGTTCCACTTCGCGCTGTTCCCCGAGCATGTGTCGGGCTCCGCCGTGCCGCATGTCTGGCCGCCGCGCGGGACGCTGACCTTCGATCCCTGGGGCCTGCCCTTCCTCAACACCATGATCCTACTGCTGTCGGGCTGCACGGTGACCTGGGCGCATGCGGCGATCATCAAGAATGACCGCAAGACGGCGGTGCGGGCGCTGGTGTTGACGGTGCTGCTCGGGATTTCCTTCACCTCGCTGCAGGCGTGGGAATATTCGATGGCGCCGTTCAAGTTCTACGATGGCGGCGTCTATCCCTCGGTGTTCTTCCTCGCCACCGGCTTCCACGGCTTCCACGTGATGGTCGGCACCACCTTCCTGCTGGTCTGCCTGATCCGCGCCGCCAAGGGGCACTTCACCCCCGAACGGCATTTCGGCTTCGAGGCGGCGGCCTGGTACTGGCACTTCGTGGACGTGGTGTGGCTGTTCCTCTTCGTCTGCATCTACTGGCTCGGCGCCGGCGAGATCGCCCAGCATTGATCTGCCCTCAGGCGCCGGGCGACGGCCACCCGGCCGCCTTGGCTTCGCGCCGCGCGCTGGTGCGCCGGGCTTTGTAGTCGGCCTGGCGCGACAGCGCCTTGCGCTCCCGGCCGGGCCATTGGGCCCGGCCGCTGCTTTTCGGGGGGACGGTTCGGGTGGACCAGGGCGCTTCTCTCGTCACCGCCGCGCTGCTCGGGCGCTGCCCGCGCTGCGGCAAGGGCGCGCTGTTCCGCGGCCTGCTCGATATCCGCCCGCGCTGCGAGGCCTGCGACCTCGACCTCGGCGCCCATGACGCCGGGGACGGGCCGGCGGTGGCGGGGATCTTCGTCATCGGCGCGGTCGCGGTCGGCCTCGCCCTGTGGGTCGATGTGCGCTTCCGGCCGCCGCTGTGGGTGCATGCCGTGGTCTGGCCGGTGGTGGTGCTGCCGCTGTCCATCCTGACCATGCGCATCGCCAAGGCCGCGCTGGTCGCCCTGCAATGGCGGCACCGCCGTGACGCGGCCTGACCGCGCCGGCCCGTCGCCCCGCATGCCGACGCCCGCCTCCCCTCCCGGCCGCTGGCGCCGCCTCGTGCTGCCGCTGCTGGTGACGCTGCCGGCCCTCGCCATCCTGGTCGGCCTCGGCACATGGCAGGTCGAGCGCCTGGCCTGGAAGACCGCGCTGCTGGCCCGCTTCGCGGCCGTCGAGGCAGCACCCCCAGTGCCCCTGGCCGAACCGCCCACGCCCTTCGCCAAGGTCGCTGTCACCGGACGCTTCGACCATGCGCGCGAGGCGCTGGTGGAGATCGAACTGCGCGGCACCACCCTTGGCGGTCGGCTGGTCACGCCCCTGATGCGGGACGATGGCCTGCCGATCCTGGTCGATCGCGGCTGGGTGCCTTTCGAGCGCAATGCCCCCGTCGCCCATCCGGATGGGGAGGTCACCGTCACCGGCTGGGTGCGCCCCGGCGAGAGCGCGGGCAGGTTCGCCGCGACCGACGATCCGGCCGGGCGGCGCTTCTACACCTTCGATCCGGCGGCGATCGGCGCGGCGCTCGGCCTGCCGCGCGTCGTGCCCTGGGGCCTCGTGGCGCTGGGCGATGCGGACGGTCTGCCGGCGCCGGCGCGGACCCTGCCGCGGCCGAACAACAACCATCTCGGCTATGTCATCACCTGGTATGGCCTGGCCGTCGCGCTGGTCGGCGTCTTCCTCGCCTGGGCCCGCCATCGCCTCAAGGAGAAGAATTGATGCCCAATGCCGCGCTCAACCGCCTGAAGGCCCGCTTCGCGCGCATCGCAGCGCTGGGCGAGGCCGCGGGGATGCTGCACTGGGACGCGGCGGCGATGATGCCGCCGGGCGGCGGCGCCTCGCGCGGGGAGCAACTCGCCACATTGGCCGGCCTGTCGCATGAATTGCTGACCGCCCCGGTGGTCGAGGAGGACCTCGAGATCGCCAGCGCCGAGGGCGAGTGGGAAGAAGCCAACCTTGCCCTGATGACCGTCGCGCATGCGCGCGCGACGGCGCTGCCGACCGACCTCGTGGAGGCCACCGCGCGGGCCAATTCGGCCTGCGAGAAGATTTGGCGCGAGGCCAAGGCGCGCTCCGATTTCGCCATGGTCGCCCCGGCCCTGACCGAGGTCGTGCGCCTGCAGCGCGAAACCGCCCAGGCGCTGGCCGCCGAGCTTGGCATGTCCCCCTATGACGCGTTGATGGATGGCTACCAGCGCGGCGTCACCGCCGCCGATGTGGAACCCGTCTTCGCCGCCTACGAAGCCTTCCTCGCCGACGCATTGCCGCGCGCCGAGGCGGTCCAGGCCGCGCGCCCCGCGCCGCTGCCCCTGCCCGGCCCCTTCCCGGTCGAGATCCAGCGCGGCCTGTGCCGCGACCTGTCGGAGCGGATCGGCCTCGACTACGAACACGCGCGCCTCGACGAATCCCTGCATCCCTTCTGCGGCGGCACGCCCCAGGATGTGCGGCTGACGACCTTCTACGACGAGCAGGACGTGTCCAAGGCGCTGCTCGGCGTGCTGCACGAGACCGGCCACGGCCTGTATGAACGCGGCCTGCCCGAGGCCTGGGCGCGCCAGCCGGTGGGCGACGCGGCGGGCATGGCGGCGCATGAATCGCAATCCCTGATCGTCGAGATGCAGGCCTGCCGGTCCGACGCCTTCCTGGCCTTCCTCGGCGGCGAGCTGCGCCGGGCCTTCGGCGGGCCGGCCGCACCCTATGAGGGCGGCAACCTCGCCCGGCTCTGGCGCCGGGTGGGGCGCGGCTTCATCCGCGTCGATGCCGATGAAGTCACCTACCCGGCCCATGTCATCCTGCGCTTCCGGCTGGAGCGCGCGCTGATCGGCGGGGACCTGCAGGTCGCCGACCTGCCGGGGGCGTGGAACGAGGGGATGCAGCGGATGCTCGGCATCACGCCGCCGGACGATGCCCGCGGCTGCCTGCAGGACATCCACTGGCATGACGGGGCCTTCGGCTACTTCCCCTCCTACACGCTCGGCGCGATGGCGGCGGCGCAGTTGATGAAGGCGGCCCGCGCCGCGGTGCCGGGCCTCGACGAGGCGCTCGGCCGCGGCGACATGGGGCCGCTGCTGGGCTGGCTGCGAACGAATGTGCATGGCAAGGGCTCGCTGCTCGGCTTCCAGGACCTGCTGCGGGCGGCGACCGGCAAGCCGCTCGACCCCGCGGATTTCATCGAGCACCTGACCGGCCGCTACCTAAACGGCTGATGCGCGGGGCGAGCATCACCCTCGTCGCGGGCTATCCGCGGTCGGGCACCACCTTCACCGCCGGGTCCTGCGCGGCCTCCGAGGCCTGGTGGCACCAGGGGGAAGGTGTGCTGTCCCTGCGCGACAAGGGGCGGCCGCGCACCGGCTTTCAGCTGGATGCCGGGCTGGACCGCGCGGCGTTCGACCGATCGGTGGCGGGCCTCGACCGCTTCTCGGTCCGCACCCACAGCCCGCCGGAGGCGGTGCAGAGGGACTTTCCCGAGGTCTGGGACCGCGTCGCGCGCATCGTCTATGTCCAGCGCCATCCCTTCGAGGTGGCGCTGTCGGTTTGCCGCTACGTCATCGCGACGCAGGGCTTCGTGCCGGGCAGCGGGCGAAGGGAGACGTCCTTCGACGCGGCGGCCGATCGCGGCGAGGTCGCGGCCTTCTTCCGCCTGTTCTGCGAGCATCGCGGCGCGCCGAACTTCCTGCCCGCCTGGGGGTCCTGGTCGGACCATGTCGCGGCCTGGCGGGGAGCGATGGAGGAGGCTGGCCTGCCCTGCGTCGTGCTGTCCTATGACCGGGTCGTGCGCGAACCGGTGGCGCGGCTGATGGCCGCCGCCGGCCTGCTCGGCCTGCCCTGGCAGGAGGAGCATGTCCGCAAGGCCGTGACCCAGATGGCGCCGGACAAGGTGCGGCGGGGCATCGGCGCCTTCTTCGTCGGCAAGGACCCGGAGGCGCTGCGTTATCCCGACCTGCTGGCGGAGGACGACATCCGGCTTGGCTTTGCGACCTTCGGGGCGGAGATGCTGCGCTTCGGGCTGTAGTCTGTGGCCGATTTATCACTTTAGGATTTTAGGATTTTAAGCCTTTATCGGGCTTCGCGCCGGCAACGGAAGGCACGGATGCCCGATGGCGATTGGAACATATCAAGAACTCCGTGATACGTCCAGGGTGTTGGCGCGAGCCCCCTCGCCGCCACCGCACCGACCCGGTAAAGACCGCGTCATGCGCTACGTCTCCACTCGCGGGCAGGCTGCCCCGCGCGATTTCGAAGCCGTCCTGCTGGCGGGCCTCGCCGAGGATGGCGGGTTGTTCGTGCCGGAAGCCTGGCCGACGCTGAGCACGGCCGAGTGGCGCGCCCTGCGGGGCCTGCCCTATCCGGCGCTCGCCGCGCGCATCCTCGCGCTGTTCGGCGCCGGCGGCCTGCCGCTGGAAGCCATGTGCCGCGACGCTTATGCCGGCTTCGGCCATCCGGCCGTGGTGCCGCTGGTGCAGATCGACCACAACACCTTCGCACTCGAGCTGTTCCACGGCCCGACGCTCGCCTTCAAGGACATGGCGCTGCAGCTGCTCGGGCGCATGTTCGACCATGTGCTGGCGAAGCGCGGGGAACGGGTGACGATCGTCGGCGCGACCTCCGGCGACACCGGAAGTGCGGCCATCGAGGCCTGCCGCGACCGCACCGCCATCGACATCGTCATCCTGCATCCGGAAAACCGCACCAGCGAGGTGCAGCGCCGGCAGATGACCACGGTGCTGGCGCCGAATGTGAAGAACATCGCCGTCCAGGGCGATTTCGACGCCTGCCAGGACCTGGTGAAGGCGATGTTCAACGACGCGCCCTTCCGCGCGGAGATGCGGCTGTCGGCCGTGAACTCGATCAACTGGGCGCGCATCGCCGCGCAGATCCCGTATTACGTCGCGGCCGCGCTGGCATTGGGCGCGCCGGACCGGGAGGTGGCGGTGTCCGTCCCCACCGGCAATTTCGGTAATGTCCTTGCCGCCTGGGCGGCGCGCCGCATGGGCCTGCCGATCAGCGGCTTCGTCATCGGGTCGAACCGCAACGACATCCTGGCGCGCTTCCTGGCGTCGAACGACATGTCCGCGAAGCCGGTGGAACCGTCCCTGTCGCCATCGATGGACATCCAGGTGTCGTCGAATTTCGAGCGCCTGCTGTTCGAACTGCTCGGCCGCGATGCGGCGGCGACGGCCGAGATGATGACGCGCTTCCGGGCGGAGGGCCGCATGCCCATCCCCGATGCCGCCTGGCGCGAGGCAACCGCCCTGTTCCGCGGCTTCACCCTGGATGATGAGGGCACGCTCGCCGAAATCCGCCGCTTGTGGACCACCGCCGGCTACCTCGCGGACCCGCACACCGCCGTCGGCACCGCCGCCGCCCGCGCCCTGCCGCCGGCCGACCCGGCCGTGCCGGTGATCGTCGCCGCCACCGCGCATCCCGCGAAGTTCCCCGACGCCGTCGAGCGCGCGACGGGCATCCGCCCGCCCCTGCCGGCGCGGCTTGCCGACCTCTATGAGCGGGAAGAGCGGTTCGGGGTGATGCCGAACGACCTCGGCGCCATCGAGGCGGCAGTCCGCGGCCACGCCCGCCGCAACGCGGCGTGACTCGCCTGGACGGCTCGGCTGGTCCTAAATGACGGAGCGGCGGCCGATCGAGCCGCCATCGAAGGAGCATCCGCGAGGAGGCGCGCATGTCGGACGATGCCGCCGTCAATGAAGCCAAGCCCGGCGACGCCCTGCCGGCCGAGCGCCTGCGCACCCTGGAACTCGCGCTGACCCTCACCTCGCAACGGC
This sequence comes from Roseomonas sp. SRI_022, assembly GCF_057586215.1. Classification (NCBI taxonomy): domain Bacteria; kingdom Pseudomonadati; phylum Pseudomonadota; class Alphaproteobacteria; order Acetobacterales; family Roseomonadaceae; genus Roseomonas; species Roseomonas sp. SRI_022. The sequence goes on along the minus strand of NZ_JBYCZL010000009.1, from coordinate 44,170 downwards.
ACAGCGCGCGCCTTCGCATGCTGGAATGGGTGGCGCTCGGCCTCGGCATGATCGTCGTCTATCTCGTCTTCGTCTCGCCGCCCTGGCAGCCCTTTCGCGCGGCGGATGTCGTCATCCTGTGCTTCGTCGCGGGCACGGCGGGCGTGCTGGTCCTGTATGAATGGCGGCAGGCGGTGGCGTGCCGCATCCTGCTCGACGCCCTGCCGGTGCCGGAAAAGTCCGACAAAACGCCCACCGCCACACCGGCACCGGAGGCGCAGCCGGCCCAGGTCGCGGCCATCGCCGAACCGCGGGGCTGAGCCATGGACGACAAGCCCCGTCCCGCGAAAAGGCCTGCCTCCGGCTTCACCATGCCGTTGCCGCCCACGGCCCCGCAGCAGGTCGCGGTTGTGCCACCCGACCCGCCGCCTTCGCCCATCATCGACCTGGGGACGCGGCTCGGCGACTTCGCCATCCGCGCTATCCGTGCCCGATCCGCGCCGGCCATGGCCCTGGCCGCGGCGAAATGCGGCCTGCTCGGCATCTTCGGCTCCATGCTGATGGGGGTGAAGGCCGATGCCAGCGGCGTGGGGCCCCAGTGGTCCGGCACCCTGGACGTGACCGGCCTTGAGACGGGCCAGATGCTGATCGTGGCCGGGACGGTCGTGGTCCTTGCGGGCTTCGACCTCTACGCCTACCTGAGACGCCTTCGACAGGACGAAAAAAGCCAGGACAGGGTCATGGACAGCGCGCGCGACCCGGAAATGCCCCTGCACCTGCGGGAACGCCTCGTCAATGAGGTGATCGAGGCTGCGCGATCGCGCCGCTAACCGCTTCCCGCGACCCCGCGACCCATCCCCAACCGAAGGCAAGCAGCCAGACATGACCGACGCCATCCGCGTCACCCGCCTACCCAATGGCCTGACCGTCGTCTCCGAGACCATGCCGCGCGTCGAGACCGTCTCGGTCGGCGCCTATGTCGGCGTCGGCACGCGGCATGAGGCGCCGGAGGTCAACGGCGTCTCCCACTTCCTCGAACACATGGCCTTCAAGGGCACGGCGCGACGCGATGCGGCGGCGATCTCGCGTGAGATCGAGAATGTCGGCGGGCACCTCAACGCCTATACCGCGCGCGAGCAGACCGCCTTCTACGCCAAGGTGCTGAAGGAGGACACGGCGCTCGCCGTCGACATCATCGGCGACATCCTGACGCATTCGACCTTTATCCCCGAGGAGATCGAGCGCGAGCGCGGCGTGATCCTGCAGGAGATCGGCCAGGCCAACGACACGCCCGACGACATCGTCTTCGACCATTTCCAGGAGACGGCCTTCCCCTCCCAGGCGATGGGCCGCCCGGTCCTCGGCACCGAGGACACCATCAAGGCGATGAGCCGCGAGGCGCTGACCGGCTACATGCGGTCCCACTACGGCCCGGGGCAGATGGTCGTCGCCGGGGCCGGCGCGCTGGAACACGATGCGCTGCTCGACCTGGTGCGCACGCATTTCGCCGACCTGCCGACGACCGGCACCGCGGCGCCCGAAGCCGCGCGCTACGGCGGCGGCGAGTTCCGCGAGACGCGGGAACTGGACCAGGTGCACATCGTGCTCGGCTTCCCCTCGGTGAAGCATGGCGACCCGATGCACTATCCGACGCAACTGCTCTCGACGCTGCTCGGCGGCGGCATGTCGTCGCGGCTGTTCCAGGAGATCCGCGAGAAGCGCGGGCTGGTCTATTCGATCTATTCCTTCGCCTCACCGTTCAGGGATGGCGGGCTGTTCCAGATCTATGCCGGCACCGGTGAGAAGGAAGCCGGCGAGCTGATGCCGGTGACGATCGAGGCGCTGCGCGCCGTGCAGCGCGACGTGACGGAGGAAGAACTGGCGCGGGCCAAGGCGCAGCTTCGCGCCTCGCTCCTGATGTCTCTGGAGAGCACCGGCAGCCGCTGCGAGCAGCTTGCTCGCCAGTTGCAGGTCTTCGGCCGCGTCATCCCGGTCGAGGAGACCAAGGCGAGGATCGCCGCGGTGACGGTGGAGCAGGTGCAGCAGGCTGCGGCGGCGATGTTCCGCGCGACGCCGACGCTGGCGGCGATGGGGCCGGCGGAGCATGTGCCCTCCGTCGGCGCGATCATGGAGAAGCTGGCGGCGTAAAGGTCGGGGGAGAGAACTCCCCCGAGCCCCCTCCTTTTTCTGTCTTTTGGAGACTGACCTCCGAGGTCGGTGCCAATAATCAAGAGACGGAGGGGGTATTCGGGGGCGCATACCCACTCATGCCGAACCCTCATCGGGGTTCGAGAAGGTGTGTCCGCGCGCAGGCTCAAATCGAGGACGCGCGACCGTCAATCCCAATACATGACGCTGACTATCTGGCTTTGGCGCAGCCCGCGCGGTTGAAGCTGGGCACCTCCAGAACCTCCGCGCTTCGGCTGACGGGGGTGCGTTGAGGCTGACGCGTCCGCGCCGCCATCGGCCGCCCCGGCGGTTCCTTGCGGTGGATGCGCGAGACCAAGCCGCGCGCGGCCAGCCATACCTCGTTCTTTGCCGAGCGATAGGCGGTGTCGGCCCAGACATCGGCGGCGGTGTTGTCGGCACCGATCACCTCCGCCAGCCGGGTACCGTCACGGGCCGCGGCGCGGCTGGCGGTCCAACCGCGGATCAGCCCGTGGCGGCGATCGATCGCGACATGGTTCTTGCAGCCGAAGGCCGGAGGCGCCGCCGTCCCAGCCGGATCGAGGCGGCAAGGCCCGGCGTCTGGCCGATCGCGTGGCGGATCGAGCCGACAGGAAGCGCGAGCGCGCACTGCGTCGCCGCGTGCATCCGCTCTGACAACGGGCCGGAGTTCGTGGCGAAGGATGTGCGAGGCTGTCTACGCTGTCTCAGAACTTCGCTGAAACGGCACAGAGGGGCGGATTGCGGACCTATATTTCTGACGCCGCTTCCTGGCCCTACTGCGGACGCTCGCCGCCTCGCTCGGCCTCGCGGACGAGACGCGTGTAGTCTTCGGCGGACATGCTGGGCAGGCGCTGGATGAAGCCGACGATACCCCAGATTTCCTGGTCATTCAGATGCTTCCCGAAGGCCGGCATGGCCGTCATCTTGAGGCCGTTTCGTACTATCCAGAACAACTCGGCCGGCGTGCGCGCACCAACCACGTCTGGCAGAAACGGTGGTTCCGGCTGTATCCCCATCGACCAATCAGTCGAATCCACCCCAGGGGCGCCATGGCAGTAGACGCAACTATCACGGAACTGCGTGAAGCCGCGGCGGATTTGCTCCTCGGTGATACTGACAGGCACCGCAACCTCGCTGGCGCGGCGCCGCACCGAATTGCGCATCGTCGTGTTCAGGACCCAGGTCTCAAGACCCGTATGCGGCGACGACGCCGCCACGTTGTAGATCCCACTGTAGACAACGACGAGGCCCGTTACGGCTAGTAGTGCGATGGTGGCAAGGACGCCAAGAATAAAGCGACTCATCGCTCCCTCCTGTCCTCGCGGTGGGTTCTGTCAGTGCTGCAAGATCGAGGTTGCCATCACTCGAGCCCTCAATCCTGCCCGACCAATCCAATGAAGGGAAAGGGCACGACTCAATGTGCGACAGCCAATGTCCGCTCCGGGTCGGGTGCGGGGGTTTCCCTTTCGTTTGAAGCAGGCTCTGAGGCAGCGGGCAGCGGCATCCGCCAATGCTCGGTCTTGCCTATTCATTGCCGTGCTCCATCGGCTCTGACTCACGACGCTTCGCTGCGGCCAGGAGCGCTGCTCGCACAATCTCGACGCGCCGAACCGCTTCGACTGCTTCAGCCTCAGCCACCTGATCAAGCACCTCGGCAGCGACTTGGGCGTCATGTTGCCGCTGGCCTGCCCATACTCGCAGCACCTCCGCCGCTTCCCGCACCTGAGTGGCGGTCAGGTGATCAAGTTCGCTCATGGCACATCCCTCCGGCCTCCCGAACGACGGCACGCGGATGCATCTACGCGTGTACACCGTAGCACGAATGTGACCCCGGGCTGCTGACAAGAAGCGACTGGTCGCGCCACCACCTCTTCCTGGACAGTCGTCGTATCCTGACTGTCATCGCCGTCAAGTTGGACCGGAAGGGCGATCGCCTCAGCCCGAGGGCGGTGAGCCGCATCCATGGCCGCCGCGGGAAGCTTGGCGCCTCGCCAGCACGGCTCTGGGCGCTGGTCTTTGGCGCGGAGATCCGGCAGCGCAACGGTGGCGCACTGGCCATTCCCACCAAGGCCGTTCCGCGTGACAGCCGCAACCGCGCCCTGACACCGCAGCACATCATGGAGCAGCCGGGCGGGGTCTTGGTTTGGTTGAGCGTATTCACGTCCTTTCTCCCTGCCCTCCACCCAAGGAGATCGTCGCGCCATCAAATCAAAACATTTGATTGATTTATATAGGCGGAATGATACATTCGTTTCATGTCCAATGAGACACCGAGTGAGCGAATCCGCCTTCTCCTGCCGGATTTCCCTCCCCGCTTGCGCAGTGCGGCGCGCTTCCTTGCCGAGCATCAGTTCGAGGCGACCACTTCCTCCATGCGCGACCTCGCAGCCGCGGCGCAGGTCACGCCCGCCACCTTCTCCCGCCTGGCCCGCAGCCTGGGCTATGCCGGGTGGGATGCCATGCGCGAGGCGCTGATCGAACAGTATCGGCCGCAACCCTTCTCTGGCCGCGTCGCGCAGCCGGGGCGGCCACGACAGCATGATCTGCCTGGCGGCATGATGTCGGCCGATTCTGCTACGCTCGGCACGATTGATGCCGGCCCGGTGCAGGCGGCGGCGAAGGCCCTGCATCGCGCGCCACGCATCTGGGTGGCGGGCTTCCGCTCCTGCCATGCTGTCGCTTCGCTGCTCGACTACCAGCTTCGCCTGTTCCGTCCCGGCGATGTCCGGCTGGTCGGCGCGACCGGGGCAGAGGACCTGGACATCGGGTCCTTCCAGCGTGGCGACGCGGTGGTGCTGACCAGCTTCGCACCCTATTCGCGCGCCGCGCTCATGGTGCGCGACACGGCGCACGCGCATGGCTGCCCACTGGTGGTGATCACCGACACGCGGCGGTCGCCCCTCTCGGAAGGGGCTGCCCACCTGCTGTTGTTCGGCGCGGGCGACGGCCCCGGTTTCTTCCCCAGCCTGACCGGCGCGGTCGCCTTGGCACAGGCGCTGGCGGCCACGGTCTTCGCCCTGGGCGGCGAAGCCGCGCTGGTGCGCCTGCGCGAGGCGGAAGCGCGCCTCGCCTCCCTACTGCAACGTGGCCGAGGAGAATGATCATGCGGTACCCCGAGACGTCGCGCCGCGCCATGCTGGGCACGGCGATGCTCGCCACCGCGAGGCCGGCGCGAGCGCAAGCGGCAGGCCGGCTGGTCATCGGCACCAAGCTCGATCCGAGTTCGATGGACCCGCATTACTTCAACGGCACCGAGAACCTGAACGCGCAGGCCCACATCTTCGAATCCCTGATCAGCGTGGATTCCGAGGGCAATCTCCAGCCCATGCTGGCGACATCATGGACCGCGATCGCACCCACCTTGTGGGAGATCCGCCTGCGTCGCGGCGTGCGCTTCCATGATGGCCGCCCCTTCACGGCCGAGGATGTCATCCTCACCTTCGCGCGGATCCCGAAGGTGGAAAACAGCCCTGGGCCCTTCACCACCTACGTGTCCAACATCCGCCGGGCGGAAGCACGCGATCCCTACACGCTGCATCTGGAGACGACGACGCCGGACCCCTTCTTCCCGCGTGCGCTCTCGCGCGTCTTCATCATTCCCGCCTCGCTCGGCGAACAGGTGAAGACGATGGATTTCAACAGCGGCCGCGCGGCGATCGGCACCGGGCCCTATCGCCTGGTGCAGTATCGTCCATCGGAGGCTGTCGTCATGGCGCGGAACCAGGACTGGTGGGGCGGCCGGGCCGACTGGGAAGAGGTCGTACTCCGGCCCATCCGATCGGATGGCACCCGCGCCGCGGCTCTGCTGGCGGGCGATGTGGACATGATCGACTTCCCCACCGCAGCCGACCTGGAGCGCATGCGTCGTCGCCCGGAGCTGGAAGTGCTGCAACGCCCTGGCGCACGCGTGATGTACATCCAGATGGATCACGCGCGGGACATCTCGCCCTTCGCCCAGGGGGCGGACGGGAAGAACCCATTGCGGGATGTGCGCGTGCGCCGTGCGCTCTCGATCGGCGTGGATCGCCGTGCGCTGACGGAACGACTGCTGGACGGCTCCGGCACGCCGGCGGGACAGATGCCGGTCATGGGCCAGGCGGGAAGCTCCAGCCGGCTGCATCCGCCCGCCTTTGATCCGGCCGCGGCGCGGGCGCTGCTGGCGGAGGCAGGCGTGGCACAGGGCTTCCGCCTGACCATCCATGGCACGTCCGACCGCTATCCCAGCGGCGACCGCGTGGTGCAGACCCTGGCGCAATACTACTCGCGGCTTGGCATCGAGGCTTCGGTCCAGCTCGTGCCCAACAACGTCTTCTACCCGGCGGCGAGCCGCGGTGAGTATTCCTTCTTCTTCCTAGGCTACGCCAGCGAGGATCCGTCGATCTATCTGCGCACCGTGTTGCACAGCAATGATGCGCAGCGCCGGCTCGGCAGTTCGAACCGTGGCAACTATTCCAATTCGCGCGTCGATGCGCTGATCCGCGCGAGCCTCGCGGAGTTGGACGATGCGAAGCGTAACGCCATGATGGCCGAAGCCTTCGACATCGCGGAGGGTGAGGATGTCGCGGTGATCCCGCTCTACTACCCGACCTATGACTACATCATGCGCCGCAGCCGGGTGAGCTATCGCCCGCATACGCTGGGCCGCACCTGGGCGATGCTGGCGCGGCCGGCCGGCGCGTGAGCGCGATGCCGGACGATGTCGGCGCCGCGTCGCACGCAGCGCATGCGCGCGCCATGGCGGTTCTCCGCGGCGGCGTGCCTCGAGCGACGATCGAGGCCGGCCTTTCGGCCGAATGGGGCCCGCCGGCCGAACCCGGAGCCATCCTGCGCCAGCCGGGCACCTCCCGCATCGTTGTGGAGCAGACATTGATGCTGCGGCACGATGACGCGGAAGGCGCGGCGCGGCTGCTGGCACAGCATGCGGACGGGACGGCCGCGCTTTCCACCCCAATGGGCGAGGCGGAGATCGCCCGCATCGCCGACGCCTTCGACGCGCTTGTCGCGCGCGGGGCGTGACATATCGAACAGGAGGCCATGCCGTGCAGCCCTGCGACCTGTCCGCTAAGGAGGCGCGCGAGCGAATTGCCGCGAAACAGCTCTCCCAGGTGGAACTGCTCGATTCCTGTATCGCGCGGATCGAGGCGATCGACCATGCCGTCAACGCGATCCCAGCGCGCGATTTTGACCGCGCGAGGAAGACGGCCCGCGCGGCGGAAGGCGCCGTGATGCGCGGCCAAGCGCTCGGTCCGCTGCACGGCCTCCCGGTGGCGATCAAGGATCTGGTGGAAACCGAAGGCCTCGTCACGAGCTACGGCAGCACGCTGTACCGCGACCATGTGCCGAAGGCGGATGAGGGCGTGGTGGCGCGCCTGAAGTCAGCCGGCGCGATTGTCATCGGCAAGTCGAACGTGCCGGAGTTCGGCGCCGGCGCGAATACGCGTAATCGCGTCTACGGCGCGACGGGCAATCCATTCGATCCGCGCTATTCCTGCGCCGGCTCCTCGGGCGGCGCGGCGGTCGCGCTGGCGACGGGCATGGTGCCCATCGCCCAGGGCGGCGACACCGGCGGCTCGCTGCGCAATCCCGCCGCCTGGTGCGGCGTGGTCGCGCTGCGGCCCTCGCCCGGCCTTGTGCCGAGCGAGAAGCGCGAGGCCGGATGGAACATCCTCAATGTGCAAGGACCGATGGCGCGGAGCGTCACGGATACCGCGCTCATGCTGGCGGGCATGGCCGGCGAGGACAGTCGCGATCCGCTCAGCCCGGTGCGCTGGGGCGAGGCGCTTCTCGACCCACCGCGCTTCGCTGCGCTGGAGGCGGCGCCGCTTGAGACATTGCGCGTGGCCTTCACGCCGGATCTGGGCTTTGCGCCGACGAGCCGGGCGATGCGCGAGATCTTCGCGAATCGCGTCACGGCGCTGGCGCCCGCCTTCAAGGTCGCGGAGATGGCGCATCCGGACATGAGCGGCGCGGACGAGGCCTTCGCTGTGCTGCGCGCTGCCGGCTATGCGACGCGACGTGCCGACATGCTGCACGATCACCCGGACCAGGTGGGCCCGAACATCGCCGCCAACGTTGCCGAGAGCCAGTCCTATAGCCTGACCGACCTGGCACGGGCGCAGGCCGCCCAGACGCGCATCTACCGCGCCGCTCAATCCTTCTTCACGCGCTTCGACCTGCTGATACTGCCGGCCATGACCATCGGACCGACGCCCTGGCGAGAGCTGTTCCCGACCGCCATCGACGGGGTGCCGACGCGGAGCTATTTTCACTGGCTTGCCCTGGCCTACGGGATCACGCTGATCGGGCATCCGGCCTTGTGCATCCCTTGTGGTCGCGATGCTGCGGGATTCCCTTTCGGTATTCAGGTGGTTGGCCCGCGTGGCGGCGATGCGCTTGTGCTGCGCGCGGGACTGGCTCTGGAGCGGCTGTTCACTGCCGATGAAACGTTGGCTAGTCCGGTTCCCGACCTCGGAGCCCTGCTCCACGCGCCAGCGATCGCCGACGCGGAGGGCTTTCGTGCGTTCGATTAATGGCTGTGGCCTGTGAGGGAGGGCCGCGGAAACTGCGTAGCCGCCAGAGAGTTTTAGTGCCCAGTTCCTACCGCTGCAGCGGTAGGAACTGGGGACGCGACTCTCTCTGAGGCGAACGGCCCGCTCGCCAGCGCCAACGGAACATGCGGTGCAGCGGCCGTCGTATTGATTGCGGACAACGTGGGCAGGTTCCGCCGTCCTTTTCGGTCAAAGCCTCACCGACCGCGTCCAAAGGTTCAATCTCATCTTGCTCGGCCTCGTCGTCACCTCCGGCCCGTCCCTCATACAAGACCGCGGCAACGGTGACGCCTCGGTGACATCCTCACAAATCTCGACGGCCGCGGCCGGGATGACCGCAGCCGTCTGGTAGAGCCTGGGCAGGGCGCGGCCGAGCCGATCGTCACACCCGCTCCGCCGCAATTCCCGAGGATCAGAGGCTGCCCCAATCCTCGGCTCGGCGTGCCGGCGAGGATCCTTGCCAGGACGCCAGGAGAGCCGCCCGCCGCATACGGCACGATCAGGCGGATCGGTCGGGTCGGCCATTGCGATTGTGCTTCCGTTGCTTCCGCACCCAGCAGAACGGACCAAGCGGCGGAAGCAAGGAACGGCAGGACACCTTCACCGGGATGCCTTCTATGCTCGTGAAATCACTCAGCCACGAGCGGTGCGTTGAGCCGCACCCCCGGAACACGGATTCCGGCCGGCCGGCTGTTCGCCGTCGATCCCTGCCAGGCGTGCGTATAGACCTCCGGCAGATCCGGCCCGTCTTCGCAGGCAAGCCACAGCCGGAGCAGATGGCGCCTCTTCTCCGGTTCGGGGAAATCCTCAAACGCCGTCCGGGAGTGGAGGACCCAGTGGTTGTTCAGAAGCTGGATGTCACCGGGGCGAAACTCCATATCCAGGTGGATCTCGGAGCTGTCCGCCAGGCTGTCGAGCAGGTCGCAAGCCTCCTCCGTCGCCGCGGACAGACGCGGCACCTGCGGGAAGCGCTGGGCCTTGCGCATCGCACTGCGAACATAGGTCGTGACCAGATTGCCATCGGGCATCGGATTGAATACGGGCACCGCATACCATTCCTCAGCCCCCTCGGGCACTTCGCCGCGGCGGTCGCGGTAGGCAGGCTTCATCAGCTCGGCCGCGAGGTCCGGGCGGCGCTTGACCATCTCGTTGTAGATCGCCGCGGAGCTCGCGATGCTTGAAAGACCGCCGGCCTTCGCGCCCTTCAGGCAGAGCAGTCCGACAATGTCGGACGAATCCGTGTGATAGGGAAGCCGCGCTGCGGTCTGATAGCCGCGATGCGTCGGCTTGCTGTAGTCCATGCCGATGTCTTTGACGTGACCGAGGATGTGCCCCTTCGCGTTCTGCGAGACCGGTTCGCCGATCTTCGCCCCGAGCCCGAAATACGCGATGGCGGATTGCCTGACGGTCAGGCGATCGACCGGAATTCCGCGTATCAGGATGAAGCCGGTTTCGCGCAGAACCGCCTTCCCGGCCTCGTCGATCAGCAATTTCAGGCCCGGCACCTTCAGGTTATCGGGCCCGATATCGGCGATATCGACGCCGATAGCATCGAGCTCCTTCACCGCGGCCTCGAGTTCCTCGACCTCGGCGGGTGTCAGGACCCTGATCCAGTCGGATCGCTTCGCCATCTCCGGGCCGTACCAGGCATTCGCTCCGGTGGCCGGGCGCAGGGCGGTGTCCATGGTGCCTTGTGACATTGGCTTTCCTCTCCTGAGCCTTGTGATCGCGTGCCGTTGAGACGCAGCCGCAGGTGATCAGCGCTGGGCGGTGCTGCCCGGGGATCCTGAATGGAGTTCGCGCACCAGGTTGCGGAAATCCTCGGTCAGGTCCTTGAGCCTGACCGCGAGTTCCTCCGGCGTCGAACTGATCGGCTCGATGCCCAGCGCAGCAAGCCCGGCGGCGATCGTCGGATCGGCCGTGAACTCCCTTGTGTGCCGGGCCAGGCGGGCCACGATCGGGCCGGGCGTTCCCACCGGCGCATAGATCCCGTACCAGGCTTCGGAAACCGCCGTGGACTGGCCGCTTTCCAGCATGGTCCCGACCCCGGGAAGCACCGGGGAACGTCGTGTGCTCGTCACGGCGATGGCCTTGAGCTGGCCTTCCCGAACGGCAGGGAGGAGGACCGGGATCAGCGCGTAAACCATGTTGACCTGGCCCGCGATCGCATCGGTCATCGCCGGCGCCCCTCCGCGATAGCCGATATGCTCGAGCTCCATGCCGCTGCGCCGGTTCAGCAGCGCGATCTGAAAATCGAGCTGGGCGGAACTGATCGTGTGCTTCCCCGGTTCACTACGGGCCAGGGCAATGAGCTCCGCGGCGTTCCGGGGAGCGAAGCGGGGATTGGCCGCGATCAGGAACGGCGTGTTGGTGATCAGGCTGATCGGCTGCAGGGCGGTCAGCGGGTCGAAGCTCGGGACCGCCGGGCCGTAGGTAGGATTGCTGGCCAACAGGGTCGAACCCAGCAGCAGCGTGTAGCCGTCGGGGGCCGATCGAACGACGGCTTCGCTTCCGATGTTGGTCGCCGCGCCCGGCCGGTTCTCGACAATGACAGGCTGGCCCAGCCGGGTCCGCAGGAACTCCGTGTACTGCCTCGCCACCGTGTCGGTCGTCCCGCCCGGGGCATAGGGCACGATCAGCCTGACGGGGCGATCGGGCCAGCTCTCCGAAGCCGACGCGCGCCTTGGGGCGACCAAAGGCGCAACGCCCGTCGCCAGCATGGAGAAGAGAAACTGCCGCCGCATGATGACCCTCCAAGATCGCAGAAGGCCGAGCGCATCCCCGCAGGGGCTGCGCTCGGCCAGGTTCGCTCCTACTGGGCGGCGGCCAGGTTGCCCTCCATGCGCCGCCGGTAGGCCGGACCGAATTCACGGGTCGCACGGAAGACCGGCGGCAATGGGCGGCCATTCGGCAGGGTCATCCAGATCCGCAGGAGATGCCGTCTCAGCGCGGGATCGTCGTGGTCCTGGTACTTCGTACGCGAATGCAGCACGGCGTAGTTGTTGCCGATCTGCACGTCGCCCGGCTGCATCTCGAACGAATGCTGAAAATCGGGATCGTTGGTGATCTCATCCACCAGATCGAGAGCTTCGATCTGCTCCGTGGTAAGCCGGGGCACCTCCTCGAACCGCTGGGCGGTTTCGATGTAGCGGCGCTTGTAGAGTGCACTCAGATGTCCGGCGTGATGGATGAAGACCGGGACGACCTGGCAGCGCTGGTCTGACTGCGCGCGAGCGTCGAAGTGGAAAGGTTCCTGCAGAACCGCAGCCAGATCCGGCCGGCGCGCCAGGATCTCATTGAACAGCGCCGCCACGCTGGCGAGCTTGCTGGTCCCGCCCGTGCGCGCGGTGCGCAGGCAGAGCAGGAAGAAGGCGTCGCCGCCGTCATTGTGGAAGTTCAGTTCGTCATTGGTCTGGAAGCCGCGGGTCGAGGCGCTGGTCTCCACGCGCTGCCCCGTATCCGTGATGTCGTGGAGCAGTCGTCCTTCCCGGTCCTGAGGCTCCGGAGATCCGACATGGGACGCCAATCCCCAGGCGAGGACCTTGTTCTGCTCCGCAGTGTAGCGATCGACGGGAACACCCCGGATGACCTGGAAGCCGCGACCCCCTTCGATCTCGTCGCGCAGTTGCGTCAATCGCTCGCCCAGGGCTTCGAGGGGGAAATCCTGCTGCTTCATCTCGAACAGTGGAACGCGCCTGGACGCGGCATGTGCCATCGCCTTGTCGATCATGGCGATGTCCTTCTCCGTCAGGTGATAGATCCAATCCTGCCGGTCACGGATCTCACTGCCGCGCCACTCGCTCGGGATGTGGATCGCCTCTTTCAGGGCCGCAGACATGGACGTTCTCCTCGATCCTAGGTTCGGAAGTCGTATTGCGCCGCGAGTTGACGCCAGCGCGCCTTCTGCTCGGCGATGTAGGCGGCGAACTCGGCGCCCCCCAGGAAGGCAGGCCTGATTGCCTGTTTATCAAAGGTGCGCGCCACATCGGGATCCGCCAGCGGAGACGAGCGTGGGTATCCCGCAGGTCCGTGTCCATTTGCTTATTCTTAGAGACTGATAAGCTCAGCTTATGCAGGACAACATCACCCTCAGGCAGCTGCGCGCCTTCCTCGCGGTGATCACCGAGCAGAGCTTCACCCGCGCCGCAGCCCGGCTGCACGTCACCCAACCTGCGGTGACCGCTGCCATCAAGGCGCTCGAGCACGATATCGGCTTGCGCCTGATCGATCGCTCGACACGCCTCGTCGTTCCGACCGTCCACGGCGAGCTCTTCGCTGCCGCCGCGGCGCAGGTTCTCTCGACGATGCAGGATGCCGTCGATGATCTGCGCGCCCATGCTGCGCGTGAACGTGGGCTGGTGTCGGTGGCGACCTCCGCTTCCTTCGTCGAGTACGTCCTTGCCCCGGCGCTGGCCGATCTGGCGGCACGGTATCCCCAGATCTCGGTTCGGCTTTTCCAGGACCCGACCAACGGTGCGACGCGCCGCGTCACGACCGGTGAGGTGGATTTCGCGGTCACGACCCTGCCGCGGCCCGATCCCCTGTTGGAAGCGGTGCCCCTCGTTGCCGACCGCTTCGGATTTGTCTGCCCCGCGGACCATCGCCTGGCCCGTGCCTCAAAGCCCCTGCCATGGTCCGAGCTCGACGGCGAGGCGACGATCGGGCTCAGCGCCCAGAACGGCATCCGGCTGGTGATGGACTATGCCAAGGCCGAGGGAGCCGGCCTGCAACGCGCACGCCATGAGGTCTCGAGCGTGTCCGCGCTGCCCAGCCTCATCGAGGCGGGCCTGGGCATTGCCATCCTCCCGGCCCTCGCGGCCCGTCCGATGATCAGGGACAAGGTCCTCGCCTTCCGTCCCCTGCAACCCGCGGTCTGGCGCAACATCTATTTGGCCAGGAGACCCGGAAGGAAGCTCACGCCGGCCGCCGCCGCGCTGGCTAGTTCCATCGTGAGGCAGTTGCGCGCCCTCAGGGGACCAAACGTGCGACCTTCTGCAGAGGCCGAGGTCCTGGCGAGTCCGGATTGAGAACCGCGCGGCGGCGCTACATTCGGCTGCCCGGCGCCTCCAACCTGTCCATACCGGATGTCGAGATGTCAGCCGAGATCAAGCAGGCGAGCGGCTCCTGTCGATCGCGGTGCTTGCGGCGTCGTCGGCCGCGGCGTCTGGATCAGCTTTCCGGGAAGGGCTGCGATCGGCAATCGTCTCAGAAGCGGGCACCTGTTCGGAACCAGCGGCTGCCTGACTACCGAACCTTCGCGTTGTCTCGGTCGTAGCGCCTCCGCGTGCAGGCAGCGCCCTCAGATCTGCCAAGCACCCAAGCGCCGCGACCGACGCCGCACGGACGGTATGGATCACGCCGGCGCCAAGCCTCAGGGTCACGCAACGCCTCCGAGAAGCCCGGCCCGGTGTCGTCGCCAATCCGCGCCGTGTTCCGATATGACCGAGCCAGGTCAGGCGGAACCGGTCAAGGCAGGTCGAACCGAACCGCAATGGCCGCGGAAGCTATCACGGCAAGGTCGTGGTTCTCCTCCTGCGGCACGTCCAGGCCTCCCTTGACGGCCTTGGCGGTGACGATGCCGTAGGGCAGGGATTTGCGGACCGCTTCGATATCGACCTGTTCGGGCCGCTGCACACCGATGATGACCTCCACCTGCATGGTCGTGATGTCGAGGCCCAGCGTGCGGATGAATGCCAGAGAGGAATGGTGCAGGGCATCCTGCACCGCGCGCAGGGCCGCCTTCGTGTAGTCGCCCCCATGCAGGTCGTTGCCGGTGCCCATTTCCAGGATGATGCGCTTCATGGCCATGGTCCGGGCGTCCTAGATATCGAGCCGCACGATGGCGCAGCAATTGGCGATGACGGTCACGCCGGTGCCTTCGTCGTTGGGGATTTCGAGGCCCCCTTGCACGACGGTCACGACGCCCGTGCCATGAGGCAGGATGGCGAGCACCTCGGCTTTGTCGATCTGATCTGGCTTGGGAACCCCAATCAGGACTTCAACCTGCATCGCATCTACGGGCTGATTCACGACGGCGCCGATCGAGAGCGAGTTGTGCCATAGCGCATCGCGGAGTGCGCGAACCGCTGCCTTGGTGTAGTCCGCGCCACGAATATCGGTGCCCATCCCGATCTCGAGCGCCATGCGCTTCAACGCCATGTCCGCATATCCCCCAAGGCCTACAGATCCGCCCCGTACGGGCGATCCACTGGGGAGGCTACCGGATGGCGACATTTCCGACCATGGCGGCCGGACACTGCTCGGTGACGGGGTCGGCCGCTTCCACCCGCGCGGGTGTCGACCTGCTGGCGCTCAGAATGCAACAAGATGATCGCGGCCTTCGCTTGGCCTGGCGGTGCTTCGGAGCGAACGGTTACGCGCGCGGAGAGTACCGCGTGACCCCCGCTGAGGCCCGATCCGAAGCGAGATGCGGCGCGTCAGCCGCGCCTTTGACGCCTCTACCGCTGTTACCGACAGGCTCCACGCCTTCCGGTTCAGCCCCGGCTCGCATCGGGCGCCACGAAATTTCCGTCCGGGCACGCTCGTGGGGGCCGGTCAGACGCATCCCGCGAGGTCGCTGCCAATCAGCCGGCCGGCGCCCTGCCGGGCCGGTCGTCGTAGGCGACGCGGAAGCCCGTATGTCCGGCGGAGGTATCGGGCGAGCGGCCGGAACGCGCCGCGATCCTGTAGCGGTAGCAGTAGCTGCGGTGGCAGAGGTAGGAGCCGCCCTTCATCACCCGCTCCCGCTCCGACTGAGCCTCGGCGTTCCGGGCCTTCCCCGCGCGGGAGAGCGACCGCACCCGGAACCTGTCGGCGCACCATTCCCATACATTGCCGCAAGCATTGTACAGGCCGAAGCCGTTC
This sequence comes from Roseomonas sp. SRI_022, assembly GCF_057586215.1. Taxonomy (NCBI): domain Bacteria; kingdom Pseudomonadati; phylum Pseudomonadota; class Alphaproteobacteria; order Acetobacterales; family Roseomonadaceae; genus Roseomonas; species Roseomonas sp. SRI_022. The sequence goes on along the minus strand of NZ_JBYCZL010000009.1, from coordinate 28,610 downwards.
GGCGCGAAGCTATCCACCGGTGCGGTGCCCACGAAGCCGTCCAGTCCCGTGTTCCGCGTTGGGAAGTGGCCCTGCCAGATATTGCAGGGCGTGGTGTCGGCATCGTTCGGCTCTGTTCCGCCCCAGGGGAAGCGCGCCGCGTCGTCGCCCCCCTTCGCGGCATATTCCCACTCCGTCTCGGTCGGCAGCCGCCCGCCAGCCCAGGCCGCGAAGGCCGCGGCGTCGTTCCAGGAGATATGGACCACCGGATGGTCCGGCCGGTCATCGGTCGACGAGCCCGGTCCCTCCGGATGCGCCCAGTCCGCGCCATCCACCTTGCGCCACCAGGTCGCGCCCTCCGGCGCCTCGTGCTGGGCTTCCCTCGGCAGGAAGCCTTGGAAGACGAAGGACCAGCCGAAGCGTTCGGCATCCGTCCGGTATCCCGTTGCCTCGACGAAGGTTGCGAAGCGCGCGGTGCACACGGCGTGCGCGTCGATGCGGAAGGGGGCAACTACGACGCGGCGCGCTGGTCCTTCCCCATCCATGCCGAGCTCGGGCCGGTCCGTGCCAACCGTCGCTGGCCCGCCCGGGATGGAAAGGATGACCGCCTTGTCCCAACCACCGGGGATCGTCGGCGGGACGGGGGTGGCTTCGGGCCCCCGCCCGTGCCCTGGAACGCAGCAGGACGTTTTCTGGGGCTGGCTCATCCAAAGTCTCCGCTTTCGAAACGCAGGCGGTGGGCAAACACGTCGGTCGGCCGGCGGCCCAACGAGCCGAGCGGAGCGGCGCCGGGACGGGGACATGTCCCAACATGCGCCCATCCGCACGCGGCGAACGAGAGGCATGGCTCGCTTCGTGGGATCAGAGGCCGAACGAGGGCCCCACGGCAGACCGACTTCGCTGTCACCGGGCGGCGCCGAGCACTTCGAGCTCGCCTTTGAGGAGATCGAGGAACGCCTCCGCGGCATCCGTGATCCTCATCTCGGGGCTCAGAAGGACGCCGTAGGTCAGCCGCACCTCCGGGTCCCACGGCCTGACGACAAGCCCCTGGCCCGGGAAGGCCGTCGGGCTGAACGGGTCGCAGATGGCGATGCCAAGCCCCTCCGAGGCCAGCCGGCAGCAGGTGAGCGTCGAGGAGGATTGCAGCGTGGCTGCGAGCGGGAAGCCCAGCCTTTCGAGCGCCGCGTCGATCCGCGTCCGCATCGGCTGGTGGCTCGGCAGGATAAGGCGCTCCCCCGCCACGAGGCGCGGGCAGAGGCGATCCTGCGCGGCCAGGGGATGAGTCTGCGCGAGGACCGCGACCGCCGGGATCTCAATGAGAGGGATCGTCCGCAGCGTCGGATTCGTGGCAGGCAGCAGGGCCAGGGCGATATCGATCTGGCGGTGGGCCAGCCAGTCCTCGATGTCGAGCCGGTGGCGCGGCTCGAGCGCGACCTCGACGCCGGGAAACTGCTCCAGGAAGCGTCGCATCGTGCGCATCACGACCTGGCTGTTGATCAGCGGCGGGGTGGCCGCCAGTCGCAGTCGCCGGCGCCCGTGCCGGGCGATGTCCTGCGCGACGCCGTCGATCTCGTTCAGGGCGGAAATCGTGCCCTCCACCGCCTTGAAGAAGGCAATGCCCTCCCGCGTCGGTGCCAGCAGGCGGCCGCTCCGCCGGTCGAACAGTCGAACCTTCAACTGCTGCTCAAGGGAGAGGATCTGCTTGCTGATGGTGGATTGCGTGAGGTTCAGCCGCTCGGCCGCTGCCGTCACACTGCCCCCGGCCATGACAGCCTGGTACGCCCGCAGGTGGTGCAGGCCGATCCTGTTCGGCATGAGTGTCCCGAGCCCATTCCATTGCGGAATGACCCCCGGCGAATACTTCACTTCAGGCGTCGCTGGCAAGTGACTAGGGTCCTGCGCAACCAGACCCTGGAGACGCCCGCATGAGTGACCGTCGGCCCAACGTCCTCCTGATCTGCGCCGATCATTGGGCAGCGGAGCATCTCGGCTTCGCGGGAAACCCGGCAATCATCACGGGCGGGCTGAACGAGATCGCGTCCTGCGGCGTGCGATACACCAACGCCTATTCCGAGTGCCCCGTCTGCATCCCCGCGCGCCGCACGTTGATGACAGGGATGAGCCCGCGCAGCCATGGCGACCGGGTCTTCGACGACACTCTCACCTTCCCTGCCGTGACAACCCTCGCGCAGGCGTTCCGCAACGCCGGCTACCAGGCGGATGCCGTCGGCAAGCTCCACGTGACGCCCCAGCGGGACCGCATCGGGTTCGATTCCGTCCTGCTGGACGACGAGGGCCGGACCATGTGGGGCACGCTCGACGACTACGACATCTACTTGGGCGACCAGGGGCTGGCGGGGCGGCAGTTCGACCACGGCATGTCGAACAACCAATACCATTGGCGCCCCTGGCACCTGGCGGAGGAGCACCACGCCACCGCCTGGGCGAGCCGCAGCGTGGCGCGCCTGATCAAGCGCCGGGATCCGACCCGGCCGGCCTTCTGGTACCTCGGGTTCCGCCACCCGCACCCGCCGCTGGTACCGCCCCAGGCCTATCTGGACATGTACCGCGACGTGGAGATCGAGCCTCCCTACGTCGGCGAGTGGGCGAAGCGGCCTGATGCGCTGCCCTACGCCGTCTCGGCGCTGCTGAGCCGCACGCGGCTCTACACGAAGGAGCAGATGATGGCGGCGAAGCGCGCCTTCTACGCGCTCTGCACGCAGATCGACCACCAGATCCGCTACCTCATCGGCACGCTGAGAATGGAGGGCATCCTCGACGACACCATCATCCTCTTCACCTCGGATCATGGCGACATGCTTGGCAACCACGACATGGCGGCCAAGCGCGTCTTCTACGAGAGCTCCGCCAATATCCCGATGATCCTGATGCCCAACAAGGGCAACCCGAAGGTACAGGACGGGCTCGTGGACGACCGGCTGGTTGCCTTCGCCGACGTGATGCCGACGCTGCTGGATCTATGCGGCATCCCCATCCCCGGCACGGTGGACGGCATGTCGATGGTGGGTGCGGAGAAGCGGCCACGCCTCTACGGCGAGTGCGGCGAGGACGACCATGCCACTCGCATGATCCGGGACGAGCGCTTCAAGCTGATCTACTACCCGACCGGAAATCACTTCCAGCTCTTCGACCTCATCGCCGATCCGCGGGAGATGACCGACCTCGCGCCCACGCCTGAATTCGCGGGGGAACTGGAGCGCCTCAAGCAAGCGTTGCTGGCCGAGCTCTACGGCTCCGATCTCGCCTGGCTGGCGGATGGGCGGTTTGCCGGCCGGCCGGACCGCCCCTATCGCTGGGCGCCCCACCGCAGCCTCAACAGCCAGCGCGGCGACGGGTGGCCGCCTTCCCCCAAGGTGGAGATCGCCCAGGTCGAGTGGACGCAGGAGCGCAAGGCTGACAGCGCCTGAGAGAGGGCGGTGCAGAACGGCGGCACGCGCCCGACAAGGAAGCCAGAAAATAGGTAGGAGGAAATGATCATGAAGCGGCGAGGATTCATGGCTGCTGCCGCGGCTGCCGCAGCGTGTCCGGCCTGGGCGCAGTCGTGGCCGGACCGGCCCATACGACTTGTCGTCCCCTTCGCGCCGGGCGGTTCCGTGGACGTGCTGTCGCGCGTGCTGGCCGAATCCCTGTCGCCGCGGCTCGGCCAGCCGATTGTGGTCGAAAACCGCGCCGGCGCAGGTGGCAACATCGGCGCGGAGGCGGTCGCGCGTTCGGCGCCGGACGGCAACACGCTCCTCGTCGCGTCGATCGGCACTCTCGCGATCAACCGCCATCTCTATACGCGCCTGCCCTTCGACCCGGATCGCGACTTCACCCCGATCTCGCATCTCTGGGACATCGGCAACGTGCTGGTCGTCTCCGGCAACGCGCCGTGGAGGAGCGTAGCGGATCTGGTGCAGGCGGGCCGCACGAAGCAGCTGACCTACGGCACCCCTGGGAACGGTACCTCCGACCACATGGCCTCCGCCCTCTTCGCCGCACGCGCGGGGATCGAGGCCGTGCATGTGCCCTATCGCGGCGGCGGCCCGGCAGTCATGACGGACCTCATCACCGGTCGCATCGACTACACGATCGGCAACGTTCCCGCGCAGATCTCCGGCATCCGCGGCGGAAACCTGCGGGCCCTCGCCGTGGCGCATCCCAGGCGCTGGCCAATCCTGCCGGAGGTACCGACCATGGAGGAAGCGGGCATGACGGACGTGGTGCTGCCTTCCTGGTCCGCCCTTGTCGCGCCGAAAGCTCTGCCGGACGCAATCCGTGACCGGCTTGCCCGCGAGGTGCGGTCGGTCATGGACGAGGACGCCTTCCGCCGGCGCGTGCTGGAGGTGGGCGGCGAGGCGGTCGGCAGCGGCCCGGCCGAGCTCGTGGCGCTCGTCGCGCGGGAGGAGGCGCGATTCGGCGCGCTCATCCGCCAGCTTGGCCTGCAACTGGGCTGATCGGGGGCGGGGGAGCCGACGATCCTGCGCCTTGGCCCGATCGCCGATGATTTTATGGGCGCGACAGGGGTTGGGGGCTTCCTGGTAGGGGGCCGGCTGCGGACGCTGCCGCCAAACGGAGTGCTGCCGGACCGCCGTCCGTGGAGGCGAATGCGGCTGTGGCGAGGCTCAAGATGCGTTCCTGTCCCATGGACGACGGCACGCCGAAAGCGGTTCAACTCCTGCCTATTGAGCATGCCTACTTCGCTGACGACTCGCACTAGATGGCAGCCACACGGGAGCGATGGACGCGGGCATCGGGACAAGCCCTGATCCATCTCGACTGACCGACGCGCGATGAGGTGTACCCGCCGGCGAGCGATGCATGGCGAAGGCGGTTCTGAAGCTCTCGAGGCGGCGCCGGCGCTGCTCGACCGGGTCATCATCGGCCCCGGCCAGCAGCCGGATGATCCGCCGGAAACTGAGCTGGTGGGGTACCTCATGGCCTTGCTTGAGGCGCGGAGGCACCCAGTTGGACAGCGCGGACGATATTGCTACTGGCACCGTCACAGCCTTTTCGTCAGGTTCGGCAGAGGCGGGTAAGGGGGAGGTGTTCCTCCCCCGTCTTTCTTTATCTCCCTTGGGAAACGACGATGGATCGCCTCACCCGCCTTGCCGACCTGATCGCCGCCGCGAAGCGTGCCGGTGCCGATGCCGCCGATGCGCTGATCGTCGCCTCCACCTCGCTGTCGGTGCGGCGCCGCCTTGGTGCGATCGAGCAATTGGAGCGCTCCGAGGGCTTCGACCTCGGCCTGCGCGTCTTCATCGGCCAGCGCGTGGCGATCGTTTCCTCCACCGACGCGGACCCGAAGGGCTTCGCCGCGCTCGCCGAGCGCGCCGTCGCCATGGCGCGCGTGGTGCCGGAGGACCCCTTCGCCGGCCTGCCGGTCGCGGTGCCGGTCGCGGCCCATGACCTCGACCTCGCCGATGCCGAGGAGCCCAGCGCCGAGGCATTGCTCGCCCGCACCGCGGCGGCCGAGGAAGCCGCGCTGGCCGTAGCCGGCATCACCAATTCGGATGGCGCCGATGCCGGTTGGGCGCGGCACGAGATCGCCCTGGTCGGGTCCAATGGCTTCGCCGGGACCTATGCGCGGACCTCGCATTCCATCTCGACCACCGCGGTGGCGGGGACCGGCACGGGGATGGAGCGGGACTACGACTGGTCCTCGACCGTGCATTTGGCCGATCTCGGCGACCCCGTGGCGATCGGGCGGCGGGCGGCGGAACAGGCGGTGCGGCGGCTGAACCCGACCCGGCCGAAGACCGCTCGCATCCCGGTCGTGTTCGACCAGCGCGTGGCGGGCAGCCTGCTGGGCCATCTGTCCGGCGCGATCAATGGCGCGGCGGTGGCGCGCGGGACCTCCTTCCTGAAGGACCGGATGGGGGACCAGGTACTCGCCAAGGGGCTGGTGGTGCGCGACGACCCGCTGCGGCGGCGCGGCCTGCGGTCCCGGCCCTTCGATGGAGAAGGCATGCCGGGCGAGGGTCGCGTGGTCGTCGGCGACGGCGTGCTGAAGACTTGGCTGCTGGATTGGCGGTCGGCGCGGCAATTGGGGCTGGCCTCGACCGGCCACGCCAGCCGGGGCACCGGCGGGCCGCCGGGGCCGGGGGCGACCAATCTCTGGCTCGAAGCGGGCAGCGTCACGCCCGAAGCGCTGATGGCCGATATCAAGGAAGGTCTTTACGTCACCGACCTGATCGGGATGGGCGTGAACGGTGTGACTGGGGACTACAGCCGGGGCGCCTCGGGCTTCATGATCCGCAATGGCGAACTGGCCGAAGCGGTCAGCGAACTGACCATCGCCGGTAACCTTCGCGACATCTTCCTGAACATGACCCCGGCCGATGACCTGGAATTCCGCCGCGGGACCGACAGCCCAACCGTGCGGATCGAGGGCCTGACCATGGCAGGCGCATGACCGTTATCTTGCATCGCAACACGCGGCTGGGTTAGGGCTTCCGCATGACAGGCCCCGTGTCCGACGGCGACCGGCCGATGCCGGAAATCCCCGTATCCGAACTGGCGGAGGCCATCCGCGGCCTGCGGCGGGCGTCCGTCCTCGTGGTCGGCGACGCCATGCTGGACCGTTACGTCTACGGCTCGGTCCGCCGCATCAGCCCCGAGGCCCCGGTGCCGGTGCTGGCGGTGGAACGCGAGGTCGCCATGCCCGGCGGTGCGGGCAACGTGGTGCGCAACCTGACCGCGCTGGGTGCTGCGGTGGCATTCGTGTCCGTGGTGGGCGACGACCAGGCCGGCAGTGACCTGACCGGGCTGATTGGTGGCCAGCCGGGCGTCGAGCCGTGGCTGCTGGTGCAGGGCGGCCGCCACACCACGACCAAGACGCGCTTCATCGCCAATGGCCAGCACATGCTGCGCGCGGATCAGGAAGTGGTGCAGGGCATCCACCCGCGCCTCGCCGACCGCATGGTGAAGATCGCCGGCGACGCGGTGGCGGCGACGACCGTGTTGGTGCTGTCCGACTACGGCAAGGGCGTGCTGGACGGGGAGACGTCGAAGCGCCTGATCGACGCCGCCCATGCCGCCGGACGACCCGTCGTGGTGGACCCGAAGGGGCGCGATTATGGCCGCTATGCCGGGGCGGACCTGATCACGCCGAACCGCGCCGAACTGTCGGAAGCCACCGGCATGCCGGTCGCGACCGAGGACCAGATCCTCGATGCCATGCGCACGCTGCGCGATGCGCACGGCTTCCGCGCCGTGCTGGTCACGCGCAGCGAGGACGGCATGACGCTGCTCGAAGGCGACATCGTCCACCATTTCCCCGCTGAGGCCGAGGAGGTGCACGACGTCTCCGGCGCCGGCGACACCGTGGTTTCGACGCTCTCGGCGGCGATGGCGTCCGGGCGATCGCTGCCGGTCGCGGCACGGCTCGCGAACATCGCGGCCGGCATCGTGGTCGGCAAGGTCGGTACGGCGGTGGTGCGGGAGGAAGAACTGGCCGAGGCGCTGACGCCCGAACGCGGCGCGCTGCGCAAGGTGATGTCCCGCGCCGCGGCGGCCGAGCAGGTGGAACGCTGGCGCCGCCGCGGCTGGCGCATCGGCTTCACCAATGGCTGCTTCGACCTGCTGCACCCCGGCCATGTGCATCTGCTGGAACAGGCGCGGTCCTGGTGCGACCGGCTGGTGGTCGGGCTGAATTCCGATGCCTCCGTGAAGCGGCTGAAGGGCCCGGCGCGGCCGATCCAGTCGGAGGCCGCGCGCGCGGCGGTGCTGGCCTCCCTCGCCACCGCCGACTGCGTGACCCTGTTCGAGGAAGACACGCCCGTCGAGCTGATCCGCCTGCTGAAGCCCGATGTGCTGGTGAAGGGTGCCGACTACACGGTGGACCAGGTGGTCGGCGGCGATATCGTGCAGGACTACGGCGGCGAGGTGCGTTTGGCGCAGTTGCTGCCGGGCAATTCGACGACCGCGACGGTGGCGCGGATCAAGGGCTAGAAGCCGCCCGGCCGTGCGGCCGGCGTGATCCCCGCATCGGTCACCATCAGGAACGGCAGGCGGCAGATGTCGATGCCGCGCCGTTCGATCCGGCGTCCATCATCCCGCACGACAGTCAGGTCGATCAGCGGCGCCTCGGCATAGTGGAAGGTCAGGGAGAACCCCGGCGGCAGCAGCCGTTCGTCGAGCCGGTCCCGGTAGTCGTCATCGCTCGCGGTGGTGCCGCTGACGAAGATGCTGCGGATCGTCCGCGAGGACTGATTGTCCACGCGGAAGACGCCGGCGCAGCCCGGCGGCAGTTCCTCGCTTCGCGATATGGCCGGCAGGGTCGCGACGATCATTGCGAGCAGGGCGAGGCTACACCGCGGCGCAGACATGCGCGTCAGCCGGCCGCCGCGCGCCGCCTGATCTCCGACTGCGTTTCCTCCATCGTCTCCTGCAGGCAATCGAGCGGCACGCGGCCCGCCGCCCGCGCGCAGGCCTCGCGCGCCGCAACGTAGCGCGCCAGCAGCGTCTCCAGCTCCGCCAACGCGGACGGGTTGCGGGCAAGCCTTGGGCGCGCCGCCTCGGCATCACGCACCACCGCCGCATCCATCTCCCGCATGCCGGGCGTCGCGCAGATCTGCGTCGCCGCCCAGCCGGCCGTGGCGGGGCAGGACACCGCGCGGAAGGTGGCGGGGGCGGCCGCCGGCGCGGGGGCGGGCTTGGCGCCGGGCGATGCGGCGGTGGTGGATGCCGCCCCCGGCGCCGCCTGGGCCAGCGCATCGAGGTCGCGTGAACGCGCGCGCATCACGCGGCGCAGGCAGGATTGTGCCTCCCGTGCCTGCGGGCCTTCACAGCCACGCCGTTCGGTGAGCCAGGCGCGCTGTTCGGCCTGCAGGCGGGTGCGGTCCTCGGGGCTGGCGCGCTCGGTCACCGTCCGCCAGGCGGCGGCGATGCGGCGGTCGAGTTCGGCAAGGTCGGCCTGGGTGCAGATCTGGCGCTCGTCCCAGGCACGGGCCTGGCGACAGTCGAAGGACGGGCCGGTCTGCGCCAGCGCAGGCAGCGGCAACAGGGCGAGGGCGGCAAGCATCAGGGCGCGGATCATGGCGCGCAGACCAGCACGCCCCGCGCCGGCGCGTCCATCACTCGATGGAAACACCGGCGGCCTGGACGACGACGCGCCACTTCTCGACCTCGCCGGCCAGGAAGGTCAGGGCGCGGCGCGGGCTGGTATCCGCCTCCGGCTCGATGCCGATGCCGAGAAGTTCCTGCTGGAAGGCGCTGTCCCCCATGACGCGGCGGGTCGCATCGGACAGCACCGCCATCACCTCCGGCGGCGTGCCGGCGGGCGCGGCAAGGATGTTGAAGGTGCTCGCCTCCGCCCCGGTAATGCCCTGTTCGGCGAGCGTGGGGATGTCGCGATCCACCGCGCTGCGTGTGGGGTGCATCACGCCGACGATGCGGATGCGGCGGTCGCGGTGCAGCTCATATAACGTGCCGAAGGTATCGACCTGGAAGGCCGTGGTGCCGGCCACCAGGTCCTGGATCGCCGGGCCGGAGCCGCGATAGGGGATGTGCTCGGCGCGCAGTTCTCCCGCGCGGGCGAGGAACAGCGCGCCCGCCAGGTGATTGGACGTGCCGACGCCCGACGAACCGTAGGACAGCGCGCCCGGCCGTTCCCGGAGCTTCGCCACCAGTTCCGCCGTCGTGCGCGCCCCGGTCTGCGGCCCGACGCCGAGCACGAAGGGCACCACGCCGAGCAGCGAGATCTGCTCGAAATCCTTCACCGGGTCGTAGAGCGGCCGGCGGTACACCAACGGGCTGGTCAGCGCCGAGGACGACGCATGGAAGATCAGCGAATACCCATCCGGGCGCGACCGCGCGACATCCTGCGCGCCGAGCATCCCGCCGGCGCCGGCCTTGTTCTCGATCACCACGGTCTGGCCGAGCGCGCGCTGGAAGCGGTCGACGAAGCGCCGCGCGAAGACATCGGTCGGCCCGCCCGGTGCGAAGGGAACGACGACGCGCACGGCCCGCGACGGAAAGCGGTCCTGCGCGCGCAGCGACGGTGCGGCGACAAGCGTGGCGGCGGCGGTCATCGCGGCCCGGCGATGCAACATGGTGATCCTCCCGAATTCGTTGCGCGCATCCTGCTATGCGGCGGACGGGCGCGCCAGCCGGGCTTTGCGCCGCGCCCGTCCTGCGCCACCCTGCGGCATGATTCCGAAGGGAGGAAACATGGTCGGCGCCCTGGACGGCCTGCGCGTGATCGATCTGACGCGGGTGGTGGCCGGACCGCTCTGCGCGCAGATGCTGGGCGACCTCGGCGCCGATATCGCCAAGGTCGAACGGCGCGGCGATGGCGACGATTTGCGCGCGCTCGGCCCGCCCTTCGTGCCGGGGACCGACGACAGTGCCTATTTCGTCACGCTGAACCGCAACAAGCGGTCGGTCTCCGTCGACTTCTCCAAGCCCGAAGGGGCTGCGATCCTCAAGCGCATGGTCGCGAACGCCGATGTGCTGATCGAGAATTTCCGCCCCGGCACCCTCGCCCGCTACGGCCTTGGCTACGACGACTTGCGCGCGATCAATCCGCGCCTGATCTACTGCTCGGTCACCGGCTTCGGCCAGTCCGGACCCTATGCCGGGCGCTCGGGCTACGACTTCGTTGCCCAGGCCATGGCCGGGCTGATGGAAGTGACGGGGGAGGCCGATGGCACACCCGGCGGCGGGCCGCAGCGCGTCGGCGTGCCGGTCGCCGACATGTTCACCGGCTTCGCCGCGGCCGTGTCCATCCTCGCCGCGCTGCGTCACCGCGACGCGACGGGCGAAGGCCAGGCGATCGACGTGAACCTGTTCGAGACCATGGCGTCCCTGATGCAAGCGCCGATGTCCTCCTGGCTGAATGCCGGGCGGCTGTTCCCGCGCAGCGGCAATGACAGCCCCGTCGCCGTCCCCTACGGCGTCTTCGACGGCTCGGACGCGAAATTCGTCATCGGCGTGCTGAACGATCGCGAATTCGTGCGGCTGGCCGCGGCACTCGGCCACCCCGAATGGTCGGAGGACCCGCGCTTCAAGCGTGCGCGCGACCGCGCGGAACACCGCGCCGCGCTGCTCGACCGCATGCGCACCCTGCTGAGGACGCGCCCACGCGCCGAATGGCTGGAGAAGCTGGAGGAAGCGAAGATCACCTCCGGCCCCATCAACACCGCCCAGGATTTCGAGGCCGATCCGCATGTCGCGGCGCGCGGGTCCATCATCGAGATCCCGCACCATGCGGGTCGGACGGTGCGCGTCGTCGCTTCCCCGCTGCATCTGTCGGCGACGCCGGCAACGGTGCGGCACGGCATCCCGGCGCCAGGCGGCGACACCGATGCGGTGCTGACGGAGTTTGCCGGCATGTCGCCGGAGGAGATCACAAAGGCGCGGCAGGCCGGGATCGTGTGAGGCGCGTTGGAGAGGGGCGCCGCCCCTCTCCAAACCTCTCCCCGCCAAATGCCAGTGGCATTTGGAATGCCGATTCCTGGCGCCGGGCTCGCCGCCAATTCCCCGCGGTCCAGGGGGCCGCTGCCCCCTGGCGGGGTGGTCTGGAGGGGCAGCGCCCCTCCAGTAGGCTCTCGTGGCGACGACGCAACCGTGCCTGTGCCATGATGCGCCGCATCAAGCGCAAGCAGCCGGGAATCACCGCATGAGCACAGGCCTTCTGGCACTGCTGGACGACGTTGCCGCCATCGCCAAGGTCGCGGCGGCCTCGATCGACGATATCGCTGCACAATCCGTCAAGGCCGGAGCCAAGGCGGCGGGTGTGGTGATCGACGATGCCGCGGTCACGCCGCGCTACGTCGTGGGCTTCGACGCGAAGCGCGAACTACCGATCATCGGGCGCATCGCACTCGGCTCGCTGTTCAACAAGTTCGTCATCCTGCTGCCGACGGCCCTGCTGCTCTCGGCCTTCGCGCCCTGGCTCATCACGCCGCTGCTGACGCTGGGCGGCATCTACCTGTGCTTCGAAGGTGCGGAGAAGGTGCTGGAATGGATGCGCCCCCATCCCGAACAGGCGCAATCCTCCACCGTGCCGATGGATGCGAAGCAGTTGGAGGACACGCGCGTGAGGGGCGCGATCAAGACCGACTTCATCCTCTCGGCCGAGATCATGGCCATCGCGCTCGCGACCATGCCGGCAGCGAATGTCTGGACGCAGGCGGCAGCACTCGCCGTTGTCGGCCTCGGCATCACGGTCGGCGTCTATGGCGTCGTCGCGATGATCGTGAAGGCGGATGACGTGGGTGCGGCGATGGTACGCCGCGGCATGGGCTCCGGCGCGCTGCTGGTGCGCGGCATGCCGAAGGTGCTCAAAGTGCTGTCCATCGTCGGCACCGTCGCGATGATCTGGGTCGGCGGCGGCATCATCCTGCACGGGCTGGAAGTCTTCGGCCTGACCGCGCCGGCGCATTGGGTGCATGGTGCGGGGCTGGCGGTGGGCGGTGGCTTCGTCGGCTGGGTGGTGGAAGCCGGGCTGTCCGGCGTCGTCGGGCTCGCGGTCGGCGTGGCGGTCATTCCGGTGCTGTCGCGCCTGCTCGGCAAGGGGCATTGACGCCGCGCGATCCACGGGGAGGATCACGGCGGGAGTAAACGCCATGACCGGATTGCGCTTCGACCTTCGAGACCCGCCGCCAGGGGCCACCGCCCTGCGCACCGAGGTCCGCGCCTTCATCGCCGAGCATGAAGGGAAATGGACACCCGACGTCCGCGCCCGGTCCTGGATGGGCTTCGACCGCGACTTCACTCGCGCGGTCGGTGCCAAGGGCTGGATCGGCATGTGCTGGCCGAAGCCGTATGGCGGGGGCGAGCGCAGCTTCCTCGATCGCAACATCGTGCTGGAGGAAATGCTCGCCGCCGGCGCGCCGGTCGGCGCGCATTGGATCGGGGACCGCCAATCCGGCCCGCTGATCCTGCGCCTGGGCACCGAGGCGCAGCGGCAGAAGTTCCTGCCGAAGATCACCACGGGCGAATACGCCTTCTGCATCGGGCTGTCGGAACCGGATTCCGGATCGGACCTCGCATCGCTGCGCACGCGGGCGGATCGCGTCGATGGCGGGTGGAAGCTGAATGGGCGGAAGATCTGGACCACCTTCGGCCATCTCTGCGACTGGATGATCGCGCTGGTGCGGACCTCACCTGCGCCGGAAGGCGGGTCGAAGCACCAGGGCCTGTCGCAGGTGCTGGTGGACCTCAAGGCGCCGGGCGTGACCATCCGCCCGATCCGCGACCTGGTCGGCGAGAAAGGCTTCAACGAGATCACCTTCGACGACGTCATGCTGCCCGAGGACGCGCTGGTCGGGCAGGAGGGCGCGGGCTGGGCGCAGGCGACGAGTGAGCTGGCCTTCGAACGGTCTGGGCCGGATCGCTACATGTCGTCCCACCCGCTGCTGGAAGCAGGGATCGCGGCACTGCGCGACGACCCCGCTGCCGCGGCGACGCTCGGCCGCCAGGTCGCTCGGCTGTGGACGCTGCGGTCCATGTCCACCGCCGTCGCCGGCATGCTGCAGGAAGGCGAGGACCCGCTGCGCCAGGCGGCGCTGGTGAAGGACCTCGGCAACGACTTCGAACAGGGCCTGCCGGACCGCATGCGCGACGTGATCGACACGGATGCGATGCCCGAGGAGATGCGGCGCATGCATGCCTACCTGACGCAGATCGTGCCGACCTTCTCGTTGCGTGGCGGCACGCGGGAAATCATGCGCGGCATCATCGCGCGCGAATTGGGGCTGCGGTGATGGCTGATTCGATCGGGGTGGAACTCGCCGAGCAGGCGACCCGCGCGCTGGACGATGCGGGCGGCGTCGAGACGCTACGCCGCGTCGAGGACGGCGCGTTTCCGGACAGCATCTGGGATACGGTGCAGGACCTCGGCCTTGCCGCCGCGCTGATGCCGGAGGATCGCGGTGGCGCCGGGCTCGGCTTCCTCGACATCGTGCCGCTGCTGGAGGCACTGGGCCGCGCCGGAGCGCCTGTGCCTCTGGCGGAAGGCATCGGCGCCGCTGCGCTGCTGTCGGCCGCCGGGATCGAAGCGCCGGGCGGCGTGCTGACCTTCGCCGCCACCGGTGCCGCCGTGCCCTGGGGGCGCCACGCCGCGCATGTCGCGCTGGTCGACGGTGCGCGCGTCGCGCTGTATTCCGCCGCCGCGTTGCGCTGGCGTGAAGGAACCAACACCGCGCGGGAGGCGCGCGACCTGCCGGAGATCACCGGCGCGCCGATCGCCGAGGGTACGCTGCCCAATGCCTGGGGTGCCGAGGCCGCGCTGTCCGTCACCGCCCTGCTGCGTGCCGCGCAGATCGCCGGTGCGATGTCTGCCGCGCTGGCGCTCGCCGTCGAGCACGCCAATACCCGCAAGCAGTTCGGGCGGCCAATCGGGCGCTTCCAGGCGGTGCAGCAGCAATTGGCGGTCTTCGCGGCGGAGACCTCCGCCGTCTCGGTCGCCGCCGCTGCCGCCGCGCGTGCAGCCGACCGGCGTGGCGTGGCCGGCGCCGCCTTCGAGATCGGCTGCGCCAAGGTCACCGCCGGGGAGGCCGCCGCGAAGGGTGCGGCCATCGCCCACCAGGTGCTCGCCGCCATGGGCATCACCGAGGAACATTCACTGCATCACCTGACGCGCCGCCTGTGGTCCTGGCGCGAGGAAGGCGGCACCGAACGCTTCTGGTCCGCGCGCCTCGGCGCGCTTGTGCAGGGCACGCAAGGCCCGCTCTGGACCTTCATCACCGACCGCGACGAGGAACCCGCCGCATGACCGACTTCCTGAAGATCGACCGCGACGGACATGTCGTGACGCTGACGCTGAACCGGCCGGAGAAGCGCAACGCGATCTCCTCGGCCGAGGAATGCGCCGAGGTCGCCGATGCCTGCCGCGCGCTGAATCGCGACGGCGATGTGCGCGTGGTGATCGTGACCGGCGCCGGCACATCCTTCTGCGCCGGCGGCGACCTCAAGGGCATGCGCGACCGCACCGGCATCACCAAGGGCGACACCGGCGCCGAGATGCGGGAATCCTACCGCTTCGGCATCCAGATGATCCCGCTCGCGCTGTATGAGATGGACGTGCCCACCATCGCCGCGATCAACGGCCCGGCAATCGGCGCGGGGCTCGATCTTGCCTGCATGTGCGACATTCGCCTCGCATCGGAAACCGCGCGCTTCGCGGAATCCTTCGTGAAGGTCGGCATCGTGCCGGGCGATGGCGGGGCCTATCTGCTGCCGAAGGTCGTCGGCATGTCGAAGGCGCTGGAGATGTCGCTGACCGGCGACGCGATCAACCCGGCCGAGGCGCTGGCCTGCGGCCTGGTGTCGAAGGTCGTCGCCCCCGACCAGCTGCTGCCCGCGGCACGCGAGATGGCCGCGCGGATCGCGGTGAACCCACCCCAGGCGGTACGCCTGACCAAGCGCCTGCTGCGCGAGAGCCAGCACATGCGCCTGTCCTCGCTGCTGGAAATGTCGGCGGCCTACCAGGCGCTCGCCCACGGCACGCGCGACCATCGCGAGGCGGTGGACTCGATGCTGGAGAAGCGCGCGCCGTCCTTCGAAGGGCGGTGACCGGCCAACCGACCACCCTGAAGGTGAGGTGTGCGTCGTGACCTACGTCGATGGATATCTCGCTCCCGTTCCCGCGCAGCGGAGGGAAGCCTTCATCGCCCTGGGCAGGCGGACAGGTGCGATCCTCAAGGAATACGGCGCGCTGCGCATCGTCGAGTGCTGGATCGACGATGCGTCGGGCGACGACAGCCAGTATCACGGGGCCGATGCGCGCGAGGACCTCGCCGACCGGACACCGGCCATGATGACCACCTTCGCGCAGGCGATGCGGCTTCAGCACGGTGAGGCGGTCGTCCTCTCCTGGACCGAATGGCCCGACAAGGAGACGCGGGACAAGGGCCTGGCGGCGGCCATGGCCGACCCGCGCATGCAGATGGCGGGCGAGGAGCCGATCTTCGACGGGAAGCGACTCATCGCGTCAGGGTTCATCCCCATTCTGGACCTCTGAGGCGCGCGTCACTGCGTCGCCCGCCAGCGCGCCCAATCCGCCAGTTCCGGCTGCCGCCGCGGCGCGTCGGCGGGCCCGGTCACGCGCAGCGCCACGGCGGGCGCTTCGGCCGGTGGCGGCTGGACCGTGAAGCGCAGATCCACCGTCTCGCGCCGCAGGTCGAGGCTGCCTTCGATTGCGCCGGAAACGCCGCCTTCCCCGGCGATGCGCACGCCATCCAGCGTCACCACGCCGGCAGCGGCGCGCCAGCCGCCTTCCAGGCGTTCCAGCGCGGTGGCGCCGCCGGCCAGAGCCTCGCGCATGCCCGCTTCGGCCTGGGCTGAATCCTCGATGGCCGCGGCATTCACCACCTCGCGCAGCGCGACGCCGGCCAGCACGCCATCGACCAGCGCGAAGCGGCCTTCCCCGGACAGGCTGCCGAGCAGTGCGGCAGGGGCGTGCCCGGTCGCGGTGAAGCGCCCCTGCGCCTCGACCCGTCCCGAGGCCATGTCGATCGGCAGGCCGAACAGAGGCCGCGTCAGCGCCGCCCCGGTCAGCCCCAGCGAGGCCGACAACACCGGCGGCACGGCCGCCACATCGAGGCCAAGCGTGCCTTCCAGCGCCCCACCGCCGAGCCGGGCGCGGATCTCCTCCAGCGCCAGCCTGCCGCCATCCAGCCGCAGCCTGGCGGCCACGTCATTCAGCGCGGGAAGGTCCGGGGCGATGAGTTCGGCGGCCTCGACCGCGAGTTCCGCATCGAAGGCGCCGAGCACCCCGAAGCCAAGCGGATCATTGTCGCGCAGCGAAAGGTCCGGCAGCGGCAGCCGTTCCGCCGCCAGCCGCCCGGTCAGGCGCGGCCGCACGGCATCAAGCGCGACGGCGAGCTGACCCCGCGCACGCAGCCCCCCCGCGACCAGGTCGAGATTTTCCGCCGACACCCCGGCCGCCCCACCGGCCAGCGTCGCGATCAGGGAGAAGGACCCCTCCCCCAGCCAGTCCGGCCGTTCCCGCGCGCCGAGCAGCACGGCGAGGCGCGGCGCGCCGGGGTGACGCAGCGTCAGGTTGCCGGTGAGGCGGCCCTGGGTCAGGTTCAGCGTCGTCTGGCCGTCGAAGCGCAGTTCGCCGAGTTCGCCCTCGGCCGCCAGCGCCAAGGCGTCGGACGGCCCGCCGCCGGTGACGCGCAGGCGCAGCGGCTGCGCGGCCAAGGCATCCGGCAGCGCGGCCAGCGGCGCGGCCATGGTCGCCAGCCCGGCGGCGGAAGCGCCGGCGACCTCCAGCACCAGGTCGCCGAAGCGCGGCGCCGCACCCGTCGCGAGGCTGCCGGCCAGCGTCACATCCGCCCCGCCGATCTGCGCGGAGGCGCGCCGCAGGCCGATGCGTCCGCTTTCCATCACCGCGTCGATCGCGGCACGCGCGGCGGTCACGCCGCCCCAGACCACCGTCTCGGCCGCCAGGCGCAGATTGGCGTCGATCGCCGCACCACCGCGCAGCAGCAGCGCCCAGTCCTCCGCCGGCGACAGCAGCCCATCCAGCACCAGCCGATCCACCGTCAGCCCCAGGCCGAGCGCCGGCCTTGCGCCGAAGCGATACACCCCGGCACCGCTGACCCGCGCGCCATCCAGCGTGGCGGCGAGTTCCGGCACGCCGAGTTGCGTCGCTTCCAGCACCAGCCGCGCCCGCCCATCGAAGGCGCGCAGCCGGGACGGGTCGAACCGATCCACCGGCAGGCCGAAGGCGGCGATGGTGGCGCGCAGGCTCGGGCCGGTGAAGCGCAGGGCGAGTTCCAGCCGATCCCCGGCGGTCGCGCCTGCCGCCTCGATCTCCGCCTCCCCGGGCAGCACGGCGGAAATGTCGGTCAGGGTGATCCGCTCGCCCTCGCGGAACACGCCGCCGCGCAGCCGCCGGATGGTTTGGCCGCGAAAGGATGCCACCTCGGCCGAAAGGTCGAGCCCGACCGGCAGCGGCGGGCTCTGTGCGCCGCGCAGCGCAGCGATCCAGGCGTCGAGGTCGATCCGCGCCAGCGCCAGCGCGATGTCGAGCCGCGGTTCCGGGCGGAAGCGGAAGGTCGTGGCCCCGCGCCCTGTCACGCCGCCGAGGTCGAGTGCCAGGTCGTCGGCCGCCGCCACCTCTCCGGTCACGCTGACGCGCCCGGTGGCGCGGAAGGGGCCGGACGGGGCAGCCATCAGCAGGGCAAGGTCGCTGCCCGAGGCCTCGATGCGCCCCTCGAAGCCGCCTTCCGCGACCAGGGCGCCGCGTGCCGAGACGGCCGCGCCCTGCGCCGCGACCGACAGGTCGAGCGTCGCCACGCCATCGAAGCCCGGCCGCCCCAGCACTGCCTCGAAGCGCGCCGCGCCGCCGCGCCAGGTGAAGCTGCCCTCGGTTCGGATGGCATCGAGCGGGCCGGGTGCGGCGAGCCGCGCCGAGACGCCATCCAGCACGACGCCGCCGACCTCGATGCGGCTGTCCTCGATGCGGGCGTCGAAGCCGGTCAGCCAGGGCGGCGGGCGCAGCGCGCCGATGCTCGCGGGCGGCCATGGCAGGCGGATCTCGGCGCCGACCAGCACGAGGTCGCGCGGTTCCAGCCGCCCGGACAGCAGCGGCGTGAGGCCGAGCCGCAGCCGCAGCACCCGCGCGGCGACGCCGAGTGTCTCGCCATCTTCCTCCCCGACGCGGACCGCATCGGCTTCCAGCATCGGCTGCGGCAACAGCGTGACGCGCAGCGGGCCTTCCACGGTGACGGGACGGCCAAGCCGGGCGGAAGCGATGGCGGCGACGCGGCCGCGCTGCGCTTCCCAGTCGAACAGGCGCGGCCCGAACCACGCCGCCAGCAGCAGCGCGATGGGCAGCAACAGCAGGAGGAGGAAGCGCTTCCTCACCCGGTCGCCGCCCCCCATCCACCACCGCCGGGCGTCTCGAGGCCGAAGACATCGCCGGGGGCGAGGCTGGCGCGGTCGCTGCCCTTCAGCGTCTCGACCCTGCCATCGCCGCGTTCGACCCATTGCCGCCCGGCCGCGCCATCCGCCCCGCCGTGCAGGCCGTGCGGTGCGACGGTGCGGCGGGAAGCGACGATGACTGCTTCCATCGGGCGCAGGAAGCGGATGCGACGGCGCGACCCGTCGCCGCCGCGCCACTGACCGGCGCCGCCGGAGCCGCGGCGGATCGAGAATTCCTCGAGCCGCACGGGGTAGCGGAGTTCCAGGATCTCCGAGTCGGTCATGCGCGTGTTGGTCATGTGGGTCTGCACCGGGCCGGTGCCGTTGAAGCCTGGGCCGGCGCCGATGCCGCCGCAGACTGTCTCGTAATACTGGTAGGTCGCGTCGCCAAACAGGACGTTGTTCATCGTCGCCTGGGCCGAGGCGCAGGCGTCGAGCGCGGCGAGCACGGCGTTGCAGGTCATCTGGCTGACCTCGGTGTTGCCCGCAACGACCGCGGCACCCGGACGGGGCGAAAGGAACGTGCCCTCGGGGATGACGATCTCCAGAGGCTTGAGGCAGCCGTCGTTGAGCGGGATGTCCTCCCCCACCAGGCAGCGGAAGCAGTAGAGCACCACGGCGCGGCAGACGGCGCTTGGCGCGTTGAAATTGTCGGGTCGCTGCGGGCCGGTGCCGGTGAAGTCGATCACCGCGCGACGGTTGGCGTGGTCCACGCGCACCGCGACCTTGAGCGGCGTGCCGTCGTCGATGGTGGTCTCGAAGGTGCCGTCGGGCAGGCGTTCGAGTACGCGGCGGACGGATTCCTCAGCATTGTCCATCACATGCTTCATGTAGGCGCGCACGGTCGCCAGGCCGAATTCCGCGACGGCGCGTTGCAGCTCCTGCACCGCCTTCTCGTTGGAGGCGACCTGCGCCTTGATGTCGGCGACGTTCACGTCCGGGCTGCGGGCGGGATACTTCGCGCCGGCGAGGATGGCGCGGAACTCGGTCTCGCGGATGGTGCCGCCATCGACCAGCAGGAAGTCGTCGATGACGACGCCTTCCTCCTCCAGCGCCCTCGATCCCGGCGGGGTCGAGCCCGGCGTCAGGCCGCCAATGTCGGCGTGATGGCCACGGCTGCCGACGAAGAACAGGACCTCTCGCCCTGCTTCGTCGAAGACCGGCGTGATGACGGTGATGTCGGGCAGATGCGTGCCACCATTGGACGGGTTGTTCAGCGCCACCACGTCGCCCGGCTTCAGCGTCGTGCTGCGGGACCGGATGACGGTGCGCACGCTTTCGCCCATTGCGCCGAGATGCACCGGCACGTGCGGCGCGTTCGCCACCAGATAGCCCTGCGCGTCGAAGATGGCGCAGGAGAAGTCGAGCCTCTCCTTGATGTTCACCGAGAGCGAGGTGTTCTGCAGCACCGCGCCCGCCTGCTCGGCGACGTTCATGAACAGGTTGTTGAACAGTTCGAGCATCACCGGATCGGGCCGGTCGCTCGTCGCCGCCAATGCCGCTGCGCGCGGCGATGTCCGCCGCAACACCAGGTGATCGAGCGCGGTGAGTTCCGCCGTCCAGCCGGGCTCGACCACGGTGGTGGCGATCGCCTCGCGGATCAGGGCGGGGCCGGGGATCCGGTCGCCCACCAGCAGCGCGCCACGGTCGAACAGCGGCGCGGCATGGGCGGCGCCGTCGGACCACATCTCGACCGTGTCGATCGGCGCCGGTGCGCCATCGCCGCGCGCCGGCAGGGTGGGTTCGACGACGCGCTCGCCGGGCATGGTGACCTCGGCGATGCAGGCTTCGACGATCACCTGGCGTTCGGGGGTGGCGAAGCCGAAGCGGCGGCGATGCGCATCCGTGAAGGCGGCGAGCACGGTCGCATGGTCGCCGAAGACGACGGGCAGGAAGGCGTCGGTGCCGGCGTAGCGCAGATGCAGGCGGCGCGCGGCCTTGAGGCGCGACGCGCCGGCGCCCTGGCGCACCAGTTCCTCGCGGCCCTGGTCGACCAGCGCGTCCAATCGCGTGGCGAGGTCATTCATGCCGTCGGGGGACAACGGTGCTTCCACCGCGCCTTCGCGGATCGCCGCCTGATCGGCGAGGCCCATGCCATAGGCGGAAAGCACGCCGGCGAAGGGATGGATGAAGACCGTCTCCATCCCGAGCGCATCGGCGACCAGGCAGGCATGCTGCCCGCCTGCGCCGCCGAAGCATTGCAGGGCGAAGCGCGTGGCGTCGTGGCCCTTCTGGATGCTGACCTGCTTGATGGCGTTGGCCATGTTGGCAACGGCAATGCGCAGGAAGCCTTCCGCGACGCGGCGGGGGTCCTGCTGCGTGCCGGTGGCGGCCGCGATCTCGGCGGCCAGCGCGGTGAACTTCTCCCGCACGATGGCGGCATCCAGCATCTGATCGCCATCCGGGCCGAAGATCGCCGGGAAGTGCTTCGGTTGGATCTTGCCGACCATGACGTTCGCGTCCGTCACGGCGAGCGGCCCGCCGCGGCGATAACAGGCCGGCCCCGGCACGGCGCCCGCGCTGTCCGGCCCGACGCGCATGCGCGCGCCGTCGAAATGCAGGATCGATCCGCCGCCGGCCGCGACCGTGTTGATCGCCATCATCGGCGCGCGCATGCGCACGCCCGCGACCTCGGTTTCGAAGGCGCGCTCGAACTCGCCGGCGTACAGCGCGACATCGGTGCTGGTGCCGCCCATGTCGAAGCCGATGATGCGGTCGAACCCGCCCATCGCCGCGGTGCGCGCCGCGCCGACGATGCCGCCGGCGGGGCCGGACAGGATCGCATCCTTGCCCTGGAAGCGGCCCGCCTCGGTCAGCCCGCCATTGGACTGCATGAAGTACAGCCGCACGCCCGGGAGTTCGGAGGCGACCTGATCGACGTAGCGCCGCAGCACGGGCGAGAGATACGCATCCACCACCGTGGTGTCGCCGCGCGGGACGATGCGCGGCAGCGGGCTCGCCTGGTGGCTCAGCGAGACCTGGGTGAAGCCTTCCTCCCGCGCGATGGCGCCGATGCGCCGTTCATGTGCCGGATGCGCCCAGGCATGCATCAGTACGATCGCCACGGCGCGGATGCCCGCCGCGTAGCCTTCCTTCAGAGCGGCGCGCGCGGCATCCTCGTCGAGCACTTCGATCTCGGCGCCATCCACCGCGACGCGGCCGCCGATCTCAGCGACGCGTTCATGCAGCAGTTCCGGCAAACGCACATCAAGGTCGAACAGGCGCGGCCGCGCCTGGTTGCCGATGCGCAGCATGTCCGCGAAGCCGCGATTGACGATCAGCAGCACCCGCTCACCCTTGCGCTCCAGCAGCGCATTGGTGGCGACGGTGGTGCCCATCTTCACCGCTTCGATCACGCCCTCGGGCACTGGGGCACCTGGGGCAAGGCCGAGCGTCTCCCGGATGCCGGCCACGGCAGCGTCACGGTAGCGTTCCGGATTCTCCGACAGCAGCTTGCGGGTGGACAGGCGGCCTTCCGGGTCGCGGGCAACGATGTCGGTGAAGGTGCCGCCGCGATCGATCCAGAACTGCCAACCCGCCATGAACACGCCCCCTTGCCGCGGCCCGTCGCAATCCCAAGGCAATAGAGAGACGCCGGACGGTGGGCAAGGCGCCGCCCCGCCCCCGCCGCGGGCGTCGTTACCCATCGCGGCCCGCCCGTGCTAGCACGGGCCTGGAGAGGTGCAGCAGGCGTGAGTTTCTTCGGCAAGATCCTCGGCAGCATGGTCGGTTTCGCCATGGGCGGGCCGTTCGGCGCGATGATGGGTGCGGCGCTCGGCCATGCCGCCGACCAGGGCGCCATTCCCGGCGCCGGCCGCATCCCGCCCAATGCCGCCGACATGGTCCATATGCTGGGCGGCAAGGAAAACCTGTTCTCCTTCGCCGTGGTGGTGCTCGCGGCGAAACTGTCCAAGGTGGACGGGCCGGTGAAGCGGGCGGAGATCGAAGCCTTCCGCCAGATGTTCCGCGTGCCCGACGAAGGGCTGCGCGATGTCGGCCGGCTGTTCGACCAGGCCCGCGAATCCGCCGAGGGCTGGGAACCCTTCGCGGAGAAGCTCGGCGAGGCCTTTTCCGACAACAAGGCGATGCTGGAGGACGTGCTCGCCGCGCTGGTGCGCATCGCCCGCGCCGATGGGCCGGTGACGCGCTACGAGGGCGACATGCTGCGCGGCATCCATGCCCGCTTCGGCCTCGACGCCGCGGCGTGGCAGCGTGCCAAGGGCGGCGCGCCGCGCGGCGTGTCCGCGCAGCAGATGGAGGACCCCTATCCGGTGCTCGGCCTGACGCGGGAGGCATCGGACGAGCAGGTCCGCACCGCCTGGCGGCAGTTGATGCGGGAGAACCACCCGGACAGCCTTGCGTCGCGTGGCGTGCCGGATGAATTCGTCAAGCGCGCCACGACCAAGGTGGCGGAAATCAACGCCGCCTGGGACAGGATCAAGCGGGAGCGCGGCCTCTGACCTCTCGCGTGATCGAGGCCCCCAGCTCCAACCACGACGACCGCCCGGCCGGCCTGCCCATCGACATGCTGGTGCTGCACTACACCGGCATGCGCAGCGGCGCCGAGGCGATCGACCGCTTGCGCGACCCGGCGGCCAAGGTCTCCTCCCACTATGTCGTCGAGGAGGATGGCCGCATCTTCCGCCTGGTGCCGGAACACCGCCGCGCCGCTCATGCCGGCGTGTCGCATTGGCGCGGGGCGGAGGCGCTGAACGGCCGCTCCATCGGCATCGAGATCGTCAATCCCGGCCATGAATGGGGCTATCGCGACTTCCCCGCGCTGCAGATGGCCGCGGTCTGCGACCTCTGCCTCGACATCCTCGGCCGGCATCCGATCCCGGCGCGCAACGTGGTCGCGCACAGCGACATCGCCCCCGACCGCAAGGAGGATCCGGGCGAGCTGTTCGACTGGCAGGGCCTCGCGGCGAATGGCGTCGGGCTGTGGCCGTCATCGGACCCGGCACCCGCGCCGCCCGATGATACGCTGCGCTTGCTCGGCGCCATCGGCTACCGCACCGACCTGCCGCTTTCCGTGTTGCTGACGGCCTTCCAGCGGCATTGGCTGCCGGGCCGGGCGGACGGCGTCGCCGATGACGCGACGCGGGCGCGGGTCGCGGCCGTCGCCGCGCTGTGCCGCTGAGGCGATGCGCGATGCGGCCGACCTCGCCCGTTACGTCGCCGGCCAGCCGTCGATGCTGGCGCCGCTCGCGACGGTCGCCGTGCATGGCCCGCCCGGGGCGTGGATCGGCGCGGGCTTCCTGCGCAACGCGGTGTGGGATGCGCTGAGCAGGCGCGATCCGGACGCGATCCCGCCGGCCGATCTCGACGTTGTGTTCCACGATGCGGTGGATGCCTCAGCAACGCGGGACGAAGCGGCGGAAGCCGCGCTCTGTGCCGCGGCACCCGGCCTGCCCTGGTCGGTGACGAACCAGGCGCGCATGCATGTCCGCAACCGCCATGCGCCCTATCGCGACGTCGCCGATGCGCTGGCGCATTGGCCGGAGACGGCGACGGCGATCGCCGCGCGGCTCGGCCCCGCGGGGGTCGAGATCCTCGCCCCGCATGGCCTCGCCGACCTTTTCGCGCTGGTCGCACGCCCGACGCCGGCGCATCGCGCGGATCCGGCGGCGATGCGGGCCCGCATCGCCGCCAAGGGCTGGCGCAGCCGCTGGCCCGGCCTTCAGGTGCTGCTGCGGTAGCGGCGCCCGCGCATCACCGGTCCCACCACGGCAACACCGGCGCCGCATGCTCACGCCCATGCCGGATCGCGCGCTGGGCGTCGCCGCGATCGATGCCGATGTCGCGCAGCATGCGATCGTCCATCTCCCCGATCAGTCGGGATGCCCGGCGGCGCTCCATCGCGTCCACCACCGTGAACCACAGGCGCATCAACGGCCCCGGCGCGTCGGTCGTGACGGGCCTGGCCGGAAGCCCTGCGGTCCGGAGGGGGTTGGCGATGCGTTCGACGGACATGGTCTGCTCCTGCGGCGCGGGGTTGTGGATGCGCCGTACCTGAAGCTTTGCGCACACGGCATGGCTCGCGGAAGCGCCTCGCATTCACGGCTGATGTGAGGAATACTCACGACCATGCGCCCGTCCCGCCTGCCCAGCATGGAACAGCTCCGCGCCTTCGACGCCGCGCTGCGCGCCGGTAGCTTCGGCCAGGCGGGCGTGATGCTCGGCCTGACCCACGGCGCCGTCAGCCGGCACATTGCAGCGCTTGAGGCGATGCTCGGCGCGCCGCTGTTCCGGCGCGGCCCGCGCGGGACGGAACCGACGGTCCTCGCCCGCCGCTATCATGCGGAGGTCGCGCCGCTGGTCGCCGGCATCGAGGACGCGACGCGCCGCGCCGCCGCGCGCCGGCGCCGCGCCCAGGATGCGACGGCCGAGGTGCGCATCGGCGTGGTGCCGACCTTCGCGGCGCGCTGGCTGCTGCCGCGCCTGCCGGACTTCCACGCCGCCCATCCCACCATCCGCGTCGATGTCGTGGCGACGATGGAATTGCAGGACCCGCAGCGCCACGGCCTCGACTTCCTGGTCCGCCACGGCATTCCGCCCTGGCCGGGGCTCGACGCCACGCTGCTGCGGCCGGAGACGCTGCGCCCGGTGCGCTCGCCCGCCTTCAGGCTGCGCGGCACGCCGTCGATCCGCGCCATCGCCGAGCGCCTGCCACTGATCTTCGACGTCAATCGCGACCACTGGGCCGCCTGGCTGGAGGCGGCGGGCTGGCGCGGCCCGCCGCCGACCAACGGCCCCGTCTTCAGCGACTTCAACCTGACGCTGGAGGCCGCCGCGGCTGGGATGGGCCTAGCGCTGACGCGCGGCGACCTCGCCGATCGCGAGATCGCGGAAGGGCGCCTGGTCTATGCGCATCCCTTCTCCGCGCCGGGGCCGCGCGCCCATCACCTCGCCAAGGCCGCCGGGCCGCTGCGCCAGCCGGCGCAGTTGTTGTGGGACTGGATGCGCGCGCGCGCCGCCGAGGCCGCTTGACGGCCGGCCACCGTGCGGCGCACACCCGGCGCGGCGTCAGACGGCTGGGCGGCCGCTGGTCCGCGAGCGATCGCGGGCTGGAGGAAAGTCCGGGCTCCACGGGACTACGGTGCCGGTCAACGACCGGCGGGGGCGACCCCAGGGAAAGTGCCACAGAGAACAGACCGCCCGGACGTCGCGAGACTTTCGGGCAAGGGTGAAACGGTGGGGTAAGAGCCCACCGCGCTTCCGGCAACGGCGGCGGCACGGCAAACCCCACCGGGAGCAAGGCCGAATAGGGGTGGACGGCGAGGCGCCGCAAGGCGTCGTCGCAGGGGCGGTCCCGCCCTTCCACCCGGGTTGGCCGCGCGAAGCCCGCAGCGATGCGGGCTCCAGAGGAATGGCCGCACAGGCCCGGCAACGGGCTGGACAGAACCCGGCTTACAGGCCGTCTGACGCTTCTCCACGGGCTCGCCGCCGCAAGGCGGCGAGCCCGTGAGTTTTTGTATGTCCCTCAAACGGCGGGCGGCCGGCATCCGCCGGCCTTGCCTTCGCGCCCTGCGCTGTTGCGCCGGGGGCAGCGGGCAGTCTGGGCGCGGTCGCGCTGTGCGCTCTGGCCCGATGCGGGCATCGGGCCGCTGTTTCCGACGGGTCATGGCGGCCTGTTCAGCGCCTTGCGGACCGCGGTCCGCGGCATCAGCGCGGCGAGGGCAACGAAACCGCTCGCCTTTCCTCCATCGATGATTCAGGCTGCGTCTTTAAGCGTCAGTAATCATGATGTTTTTCGTGCAACACATCGATATCGAAAGATTCTTTCACCCTTGCTGTCCCGCGATTTCCCATGTTATCCCATGTCATCCCGTGAGAGACCCAGGACGCTCGGGGGGGCGAGAGGGTCACGGAGCGGGATGGTCGGGCGAGCCGGCGGGGTCGGGGGGCCTCGCCGGCCGCTGAGCCGGAACGGAACAGGTTTCATTTGC
Source organism: Roseomonas sp. SRI_022 (assembly GCF_057586215.1). Taxonomy (NCBI): domain Bacteria; kingdom Pseudomonadati; phylum Pseudomonadota; class Alphaproteobacteria; order Acetobacterales; family Roseomonadaceae; genus Roseomonas; species Roseomonas sp. SRI_022. The sequence goes on along the minus strand of NZ_JBYCZL010000009.1, from coordinate 1,800 downwards.
GGCATCGCGGGGCCGTCAGCGGGGGGCGATGACCCAGTTCCTGGGCACGCACAAGGGCAAGTTGGACAAGAAGGGCCGCATCTCGGTTCCCGCCTCGTTCCGCGCTGTCCTCGAGGCCCTGGGCACCGGCGACATCGTGCTCTTCCCCTCCTTCCGCCATCCCTGCATCGAAGTCTGGCCAGCCCCCGCCTTCGCCGCGCTTTCGGCCGGGCACAGCAGCCTCGACATCTTCTCCGACGCCTCGGAAAACCTCGCCGGTGCGCTCTTCGCCCTGGCCCAGCCCGCGCGGCCGGATGGCGAAGGCCGGCTCGTGCTCTCCGACGACCTGATCGAGGAAGCCGGCCTGTCCGAAGGCATCACCTTCCTCGGCGCCAACCAGTGCTTCCAGATCTGGGACCCCGAACGCGCCGCCACCCACATCCGCGACGCCCGCGCCCGCGCGCGTGACTTCCGCCTGACGCTTCCCTCCCCCGCCCGCAGCACGGAAGGGGGCGCGGCATGACCGGCCACCTCCCCGTCATGCTGGGCGAAGTCCTCGCCAGCCTCGCCCTGCGCGATGACGCGACCTATCTCGACTGCACATTCGGCGGTGGCGGCTATGCCGCGGCTATCCTCGACTCCGCGCCGGGTTGCACGCTGTTCGCCATGGATCGCGACCCGGATGCCATCGCCCGAGGTGCCGCGCTCGCAGCGCGCTATGCGCCCCGGCTGCGCCTGATCGAAGGTCGTTTCGGGGACATGCTCGAACACCTCGCCGCGCATGGCGTGACGGCGCTCGACGGCGTCGTGATGGATCTCGGCGTCTCCTCCTTCCAGCTCGACGAGGCGGAACGCGGCTTCTCCTTCCGCGCCGACGGCCCGCTCGACATGCGCATGGAAAAGGACGGCCCCTCCGCCGCCGACCTCGTTAACACCCGCTCCGAGGCCGAGCTCGCCGACATCCTGTTCCATCTCGGCGAGGAACGTTTCGCCCGCCGCATCGCCCGCGCCATCGTCGAACGCCGCAAGGAACAGCCCTTCACCACCACCGGCGACCTCGCCGCGCTGGTGCGCTCCAAGGTGCCGCGCGACCCGTCGGGGATCGACGGCGCGACGCGTTCGTTCCAGGCGCTGCGCCTTGCGGTGAACGACGAACTGGGCGAAGTGGAGCGCGGCCTCGCGGCGGCGGCGAAGCTGCTCGCCCCGGGCGGGCGGCTCGTGGTCGTCGCCTTCCACTCGCTCGAAGACCGCATCGCCAAGCGCTTCATGGCCGGGGCCGCGGGCAAGTCCGGGGGCGCGTCACGACACGATCCCGCCGCGCTCACATCCCGTTCGGCGCCACGGTTCCGCCTGATCACATCCCGCGCGCTCCGCCCGACCGAGGCGGAGACCGCGACCAATCCCCGCGCGCGCTCGGCTCGCCTGCGCGCCCTGGAACGACTGGAGGAGGCCGCATGATCCGCCCCCTGACCCTCGTCACGCTTTGCGCCGCCGCCGGTGCGGGCCTTTACCTGTACCAGGTCAAGCATTCGGTATCGGAACTCGACCGGGAACTGCGCGACATCAACCGCCGCACCGAACAGGCGCGCGAGCGCACCCAGGTGCTGCGCGCCGAATGGGCGCTGCTGAACGAACCGGACCGGCTGCGCCAGGTGGCGCAGCGCCACCTGCCGCTCGATGCCATGACGCCCGCGCAATTCGTGCGCCTGGGGGAGATCGAGCGTCGCCTGCCGAATGCGCGGCAATTCGCCGGCCCGCCCTCGCTCTTCGCGCCGACCGAACCGCCGGGCGACGGCAGCGCGACCGCCATGGCCATCGCGA